>CAZBCH010000039.1:0-5677 GCA_964490235.1 uncultured Flavobacteriaceae bacterium
GGAATTAGATAATAATAATAATTCATTCACAAACACTTCAGTAAAACCTCAACGATCTATACCGCATGAGCAGATAAGTGTCGATGTAGATACTCAAAACGATAAAGCAGCTATATCTCTTGAAGAGAAACGTAAAGCGCTATTAAATAAGAGTAAAAAAAATGTAAGCGGATTATCCCTTCAAGGAATTGAAGCAAAAAAATCTCTCATAGCAAGACAAAAAGGAAAGGTGATTCAAAAGGATCAACTTCCTGAAGATGCTTTTACTCAAGAGCAACTGGAAAAAGTATGGGCACAATATGTGGCACATCTTCAAGAAAGAGGTCAACAAATATTAGCCAGTATCTTAAATGCAGATCAACCTAAATTAAAGGGAACTGTAATTCATCTAAGATTTCCCAATAGATCTATGAAAGAAGACCTAGAAAAGTCACAAGGTCAAATTCTAGAATATATCAAAAGAGAACTTAATAATTATCTTATAAGCTTTGAAATTGCTGTAGATACTACTGTAACAAAAAAATATGTTTATACAGATCAAGATAAATTTTCTAAACTAGTTGAAAAAAATCCTGCGGTAGATCTATTGCGTAAAACATTTGATTTGGATTTCTAAACTTATTAGAACTTAGAATCATTTGTTTAGTATTTTTTGCTATTTAGTAAAAGTAGAAATACAAAAACCTCCTTATCAGGAGGTTTTATTTTTGAGATTATTTGAAAGTATTAAAGGCGGTAAGAAACACCTATTTGAAACCATCTGTTGCCTGCCTCGGCAGATAAATCATTATCTAGATTAGGAATACCATAACCATACCTTGCATCTATAGAAAAATTTGCATCTAACATGTAACCTAATCCTAAAATTCCTGCAATTTCAAAATCATATCTATTTCTATTGCCATCTGTTTCAGAAGCACTCACTCCTAATTGTGGTCCTACTAGAAAATAAATCTTTCTATTTAAATTAATTTGAGCAAGCAAATTAGAATGCAACCAGTTCTTTTTAAAAGCGGTAACTTCTCCGTTAGGTTGTCTAAATTCATTTTCATTAACTCCTAGAGAAGAAACTCCTATTTCTGGCTGTAAAGAAAAAGTTTCATTTAATGGAATATTAGCAAAGAAGTTAGCATGCAATCCATATCTTCTATTTTCATAATCCACATTATCCTGTTCTAAAGTAGAAGAATTGAGTCCTAATCTAAATCCGTAACTAACGTCATTATAGCTTTGTGCATTGACAAATGACATGGATGCTATAAAACTTATAAAGAGTAAAAAATGTTTCATTTTATATCATTTTGTACCCAAATGTAAGATATCTAAACAACTGAAAACACAAATTTTATGAAACCTTTCAAATTATCGATTATCAGCGTTAAAAACCGATTTTATGATACCATCTGTTAATCCGATTTTAGGAACATAAATATTTTTTGCTCTACTCCACTTCATAGCACGTAAATAAATGCGGCAAGCAGGAATAATAACATCTGCCCTATCATGATTCAAGTTTAAATGGTAAACTCGCTCTTCATAATTATAATTTTGAAGTTGTTCATAATAATTAAGCAAATAAAAATAAGAAAGCGGTTTGCCCATACTTTTACCGCTACTTTTAAATATATTATTGATATTTCCTCCAGAACCTATTAAATCAATTCGTTCATAAGGTGCAGTAATTTCTTTAATCCATGTTTCTGCCTCATCCCAGAGAGACTTTTTCACCATATCGTTAAGCAATCGCACAGTACCTATTTTAAAAGATCTTGAGATAATTTCTTTACCAAAGGCAAACAAAGTAAACTCAGTACTTCCACCACCTACATCCACATAAAGAAAGACCTTACTATCATCTATCACAGCATGTAAATCAGTCATAGCGATAATCGCAGCTTCATGAGAACCATCGATGATGTCTATGTGTATCCCAGATTTTTTTTCAATTTGAGCGACGACGTCATTTCCATTCTGTGCTTCTCTCATGGCACTGGTAGCATATGCTTTATACGTCTTAACTTTATGTACGTCCATTAATAGTTGATAAGACTGCATAGAGCTAACCATACGATCAATATTTTCTTGCGAAATCTGACCGGTTGTAAAAACGTCTTGACCTAACCGGATGGGCACCCTAACCAAACTGGTTTTTTTAAAAACTGGTGGTTGATCATTATACAATGTTACTGTTGCTATAAGCAATCTTATAGCATTAGACCCTATATCTATTGCACCATATTTTCTAATTTCAAATGCCATTAACTAGTGATTTGATTTTTATAAAATTTATATGTAGCATATTGAGATCGCACTGCTTCATCATTGTTTATTACATAATTGTTACGTTGCTCTGCACAAATTTCTCTAGCTTTTACATTATCACTCCAGCAAATATCCATTGTTTTAATAATCTCTGCCTTAATGTCTTCATCATATATAGGGCATGCGATCTCTACTCTACTATCTAAATTACGACTCATAAAATCAGCACTTGAGATATAAAGATCATTTTTTCCTTCATTATAAAATCTATAAACTCTAGGATGTTCTAGAAATCGATCTACGATGCTAATTACCTTGATATTTTCACTCATCCCTTTAACGCCAGGTACTAGACAACAAATTCCTCTTATAATAAGTTCTATTTTCACGCCAGCATTAGATGCCTCGTAGAATAGATCTATCATTTTAAAATCCGAAAAAGAATTTACTTTTGCACGTATTTTTGCTGGTTTTCCCGCTTTCGCGAAAGCGATTTCACGACGGACCAATCGCTCAATTCCATTTCTGAGATAATTAGGAGATACTAAAAGGTGTTTATATCTATGCTGACGATAATTCACCTCAAAAAATTCAAATACTCTTTCTACTTCTTTAAGAATCTTTCGGTTTGCAGTAAATAAAGTATAATCGGTATAAATACCAGCAGTAGCTTCATTAAAATTTCCTGTAGATATAAATCCATACCTAACGATTTTACCTTTCTCTTCTCTAGTAATTACACAGGCTTTACAGTGTACCTTTAAACCAGGCACACCAAATATCATGTTGATACCTTCCTCTTGCATTAATTCTGCATAATTGATATTAGCCTGTTCATCA
The DNA here is from genome assembly GCA_964490235.1 of uncultured Flavobacteriaceae bacterium. Taxonomy (GTDB): domain Bacteria; phylum Bacteroidota; class Bacteroidia; order Flavobacteriales; family Flavobacteriaceae; genus Nonlabens. Next base: position 3,103 of record CAZBCH010000039.1, read on the forward strand.
AATCGAGCTTGTAACTCGATGGATACCGTTACTTCTTTACCATTTTTAACTGCATTTATTAAGGAACCTGCGATTTGAGATACTTCAGCTAATCTATAAATGGTAATCTTAATTGTTTTTACATTAGGATCAAGTGCAGCCTCTCTCAAAAACTTAATTGTATTAGAAAAGGTGTGATAAGGTGTGTATTGAAGAATATCTTTTGCTGCAATTCTTTCTAGCAAAGAACCTCTTATAGCAACATCCTTAATGGGTAAAGCAGGCAGCTTCTCATAGAGTAAATCTGTTCTTCCTAGACTAGGAAATTTTAAATAATCTCTCCTATTATGATATCTACCGCCTGGGATGATGCTATCGTTATTATCAATTTGCAATTTATTCATAATGAGAGATAACGTATCTTCATGAATATTTTTATCAAATACAAATCTTACCGGATCGCCATCTTTGCGATCATGCACACTGCGTCGTATTTTTTCCAGGAGACTTTTTTTAAGATCTAGCTCCATATCTAACTCTGCATCAAGAGTTACTTTGATCATGTGAGCTTCAATCTCTTTATAATCAAAAATATTAAAAATATAGTGCATGCGATGTCTTACAAGATCATCTAGAAGAATGATATACTGACGATCATCACCTTCTATTTGTGGAAGAACAACAAATCTGTCTAAATATTTGGGTTTTTCAATAAGGGCATACTTAATTGAGCCGTTATTCATAACCATACGTATAGCTAGGTATCCATAACCATCTCTCAAATTAGGAAACTCTACATGATCATTAATCATAATAGTTCCTATAGCAGGACTTATTTTTTCATTAAAATAGTTTCTTATGAAATCTTCATGTTCTGCTAGTACTTCTTGCTCATCTACGATGATTATGCTTTCTTCTTTGAGTTCTTCTTCAAGCTCTGCAAGCACTTCAAAACTACGAGCCTGATCAACAATAACCATTTTATTAATTTCTTGAAGCAAATCTTCAGCAGTTATTCCTCCTAAAGATTTGGTAGCATTTTTACCAGCTCTTTGAATACGCTGGATGGTAGCATAACGTACTTTAAAAAACTCGTCTAAGTTATTAGAAAAAATCCCTAAAAACCTCAAACGCTCTATTAGTGGTACTGATTTATCACTTGCCTCTTGCAAAACTCTTGCGTTAAAACGCAGCCAGCTTAGTTCTCTATTATAATACCTGTTCATCTGATATCTTTGGGGAATAAATTGAACTTAGTAATTCCATTTTTAATATCATTCCATCGGTCTTCAGCAAATTCGATAGCGACAACTCCAGTAGTAGGAACATTATCAAATCTGGTTGTTCCTAAATCATTTACTAAATCAGTAATACCGTGATTATGACTAACTATTATCAAAGATTCTATAGAATTGTCACAACTTCTGATGATATTCTTTAAATCACTACTATCAAAGGTATAAAGCTCTCGCTTTAATTTTAGAGTTGTTAAATTGTAATCAATATATTCTGATATAAGTGTGGCTGTTTGTAATGCACGCGCAGCTGTGCTTGTCCAAATGGCATCTGCCTTTAAGTTCATATCATCAAAGGCTCTACCTATTAGGTGAGCGTCTTCTATACCTTTTTGTTTAAGTACTCTATCATGATCACGCACTTGTAATTCCCAAGTAGATTTACCGTGTCTTATAATTATAAGTTTTTTCATTAAGGCTGTAGTCTTTTTTGAACCCAACTATTCTCCACTAATTCATAAAGAATGCGATCGTGTAACCTATTAGGCCTTCCTTGCCAAAATTCAAAAGAAACGGGCTTACAAGCATAACCTCCCCAAAAATCAGGTAATGGAACATCGCTATCTTTAAACTTATTTACATAATATGACAATTGTTTGTCTAATTGTTCTCTAGAAATGATCTCATTGCTTTGATTACTTGCCCATGCTCCTATCTGACTGCCTCTAGGTCTGGATTTGAAATAGTTAAGAGTCTTCTCTCTAGTAACCTTAGACGCGACCGCTTTTATTATCACTTGTCGTTCTGATGACGGCCAAAAGAAATGTATGCTTACTTTATTATATGCATTGATTGCAGCTCCCTTTTCTGATGTATAATTAGAATAGAAAATGAAGTTACCGTTATCAATTTCTTTCAATAAAACGATTCTAGACTTTGGATAACCATCAAATCCTAATGTGCAAATACTCATTGCATTTGCCTCATCTATTTCTAATGATTCTTTTGCATCTTGAAACCAAGAATCAAATAAAAAGTAAGGATTATCGGGAATTTGATTTTCCAGTAGCGCATCTTTATCATAGGATTTACGCAAGTCTTGAAGATCTCTCTGCATCTATTTTCTATTTACTTGCAATTTAAGATAATTACATCATTTGATAAGGCAAACAATTCTTAAAATACAACCATAGAATGATTATCGCTTTCGTGAAAACAAGAAACAATTAATACTATAAAGAGGAGAAAATAAAAATTATAGGAAACATAATTAAATTAAAAAACCGTTTTCATCAGTTGATGAAAACGGTTATAACAAAACTTTTCAGCTTTTTGTCGGGGTGGCAGGATTCGAACCTGCG
>CAZBCH010000040.1:0-5088 GCA_964490235.1 uncultured Flavobacteriaceae bacterium
CGTAAAAAAGAAATGTTTAAAACTTCAGGTGGTAAGTATGTAGCACCACAACTTATTGAAAATACTATGAAACAAAGTCGTTTTATAGAACAAATTATGGTCATAGGAGAAGGTGAGAAAATGCCAGCAGCATTCATACAACCTAATTTTGAATTTTTAGAAGAATGGGCAGAGCGTAAAGGCATAACATATAAGGACTGGAAAGATTTATGTAGTAATGAAAGAGTTCTAGAAAGATATCAACGAGAGGTAGAAGAACACAACGAGAAATTTGGGAAATGGGAACGTGTAAAATTGTTTGAATTAACTCCTGAACTTTGGACCATCGAGGCAGAACACCTCACTCCTACACTAAAACTTAAACGTAGAAATGTTAAAGCTAGATATAAAGATCTCTACGATAAAATTTATGGAGCAAAAATTTAATAAGTCTCTTTATAAATTACATAAAGCCATGTCTCATACATGGCTTTTTTTATTAGCTTTCGCATAAATTAAGTGATCAATAGTCACAGCTAAAAATAAAGAATTGTACGCAATTGTAGATGTAGAAACCACAGGAGGAAAATACAACGAGGAAGGTATAACCGAAATAGCTATATATAAATACGACGGGCATGAAATAGTCGATAGGTTTGCTAGCTTAGTTAATCCAGAAAAGGAAATTCAACCCTTTGTGGTTAAATTAACAGGCATCAATAATGCAATGTTAAAAAGGGCTCCTAAGTTCTATGAAATTGCAAAAAGAATAATTGAAATTACTGATGATGTTACTCTAGTAGCTCATAATGCAGAGTTTGATCATAGAATGTTAAGGTTAGAATTTGAACGATTAGGATATGACTTTCAAAAACCTACCCTTTGTACAGTAGAACTAGCCCAAACACTTTTACCAGATCAAGAAAGTTACAACCTAGGAAAACTTACTAAAGCGCTGGGAATACCTATTACAGATAGACATCGTGCAACAGGTGATGCTCTAGCTACTGTAAAATTATTCCAGTTGCTTTTACAAAAAGATGTAGAAAAAAATATTATTACTAAAAGTCTTAAAGTACACAAACCTCTTAAAATAGAATCTAGTTTAAAAGAATTATTGGAAGATCTTCCTAACGCAACTGGTGTTTTTTATATCTATAATAAAGACAATGAAATTATTTACATCAGTAAAAGTAAGAATATAAAAAGAAGAGTTACCCAACTTTTTACAAGCTCAAATGGCAAATCAAAAGCTATACAAAAGCAAGTTGCTAAGGTAAAATTTGAAAAAACAGGAAGCCAACTCATAGCCATTTTAAAAGAATATATTGAAGTGCGCAAGCATAAGCCACAACTAAATGGAAAATTAAAAAAGACTAATTTTTCACATGGCCTATATCTTTCTGAAGGTAAAAAACATATAAAACAGCTAGATATTAAATCGGTTAAATCTGATCCGGACTACTTGATAAGTTTTTCCAGTAATAAATCTGCGCATATTTTTTTAGAAAAGCAATTGGAAGAAATTGATGTTGCAGACTCAACAAAGGCTACTGAAATTTTAATAGAAAAGATTGAGAATCTTTATAAGATCAAAAATAAAAACAAAATTATTGTTGATCGCGGTAGAGAAGCGAGTGAACGTAGCGTCATTCTTATAGAAAATGGAAACGTTTTAGGATATGCATATGTGAATTTACGATTACAGATGACTGATGTTAAGATGCTCAAAAATCTATTAACACCTTTAGAATCAAGCACTCAAATAGGTCATATTGTAAGTAGTTACCTTATTTATAAAAGAGTTTATCAAGTTATTGATTTAAAATAATCCCGCTTTCGCGAAAGCGGAATAAAAATATATTATGGAAGTAAAAGGAAGATTATTTCTCATACCAGTTACATTGGGCGATATAAGTCCCTTAGAAGTTTTACCATTATCAGTCAAAAAAGTGGTTGAAATGGTAGATCATTATATCGTGGAAAACGAAAAAACGGCGCGTAGGTTTATTAAATCAATTTGCCCTTCAAAGTCGCAACCTAACTTAACTTTTTCTGTAATCAATAAATTTACAGAAATTAGTGAACTTCCCTCCTTTTTAGATCCATGCCTAGAAGGAAAAAATATGGGATTAATGAGTGAAGCTGGAGTTCCTGGGATAGCAGATCCTGGTGCTGATGTGATAGCAATAGCACACGAAAAAGGAATAAGAGTACAACCATTAGTGGGTCCTAGCTCTATTTTAATGGCAATGATGTCTAGCGGCTTAAACGGTCAGAATTTTGCTTTCAATGGTTATTTACCTATTGATAAACAAGAAAGGAGAAAAAAAATAAAAGATTTAGAAAATGTTTCTGTAAAGTATAATCAATCACAATCATTTATTGAAACTCCTTACCGTAATAATAAAATGATAGAAGAGCTACTATTATCGTTGCATGGTAAAACTAAGCTTTGTATAGCTTGTGATATTAGTTTACCTACAGAATTCATTAAAACTATGACTATAGACTCTTGGAAAAAGCAAATACCAGATATTCATAAAAGACCAGCGTTATTTATTATTCAAGGTTAAAAAGGTCTTAAAGCTTTGTATTAGTAAAAAATAACAATCAGGTAAATCAATTCAACGTTGATTTAACTCTTTTATAGAATTCATAAAAAAAGTTTAAATTACGACCCTCAAAAATATAACAGCCATGAAAAAATTACTCCTCCTAACTTTACTCTTTATCCCTATACTTACCTATGCTCAACTCGAGGCAGCCTGGTGGTTCTTTGGTGATAATGCGAGTGTAGACTTCAATAGTGGAGCCCCAATGGCTGCCCCAGCAGGTAGCCTAGCCACAGCCGAAGGTTGTAGCGCGATATCAGACGAATGTGGTGTATTACAGATGTATTCTGATGGAACAACCGTTTGGGATAGAAATGGTAATGCCATGCCTAATGGTACTGGGTTATCTGGAAACTCATCTAGTGCACAGTCTGCTATTATAATTCCTGATTTGGGAGCAAATGATCGCTATTTTTTAATCACGATTAGTGCGTTTGCTGGATTAAATTATAGTATTGTAGATATGTCTTTACGTGGTGGTTTAGGTGATGTAGTTGCTGGCCGTAGAGATATTTTAATACAACAAAATACTCAAGAAAAAGTTACAGCAACTTTAAGTGATGATGGTACATTTTACTGGATATTGACATTTGAAAATGGAGGTGTGTATAGTGCATATCCTGCAGCTGGTGGAATTATCTTAAGTTCTAGAGGTGTAGACTCTACTTTACCTGCTACTTCAAGTTTAACTGATGCAAGAGGTTATATCAGGTTATCTCCAGATGGTAGCAAAGTAGCTAATACATCTGTATTGCCTGCCGGAACCGCTTATCTTGCAGATTTTAATAATGCAACTGGTGTAGTGAGCAATCCAGTAGCATTAACTACTCCTAATAACGCCATTGCAAATTTTTATGGAGCTGAGTTCTCCCCAAATTCTGAATTAATTTACTTAAATGCAAACTCTGCTTCTGGTGGTAATGGATGTAGTAGTTCTGTTAATCGAGAGATTCTACAATATAATATTAACAGTGGTGCTGGCTGGAATTCTAACCCTTTTGTTTTTGTGGCAAATGGCGCACAGAATAGTGAAAGAGGTGCATTACAATTAGGTATAGACGGAAAAATTTATCATGCTAGAGCTTGTCAACCTTGGTTAGGTGTGGTAAGATCTCCAGATGCGGTAGGTGCTGCAGCTGGATATACTGATGATGGTCTAGCTCTTAATAATAATTCAAGAGAAGGTTTACCTCCATTTATCACTTCCTTTTTTGAGCCATCTTTTAGTTCTTTTGAGGCAATGACTGGTGGTGGTTCTGGTGGGACCTCTAGAAATCAAACTAACTTTTGCGATCAAACTCCTATTCAGTTTGAAGCTTCTACCTCAGATTTCTGCCCTACGACAACAGTATCATGGAATTTTGGAGATGGTAGTCCTTTAGATACTACGGTTAATCCTATTCATACTTTTCCAGGACCAGGAGTTTATACAGTAACTTTAATAGCTCGTAATGGCGGTTTTAGATTTATTGCAACCTCTGATATAACTATATATCCTAATCCAGTTGCAAATCCAGTTGCAGACGTATTTTTATGTGATAGCGATGGAGATGGAATAGAATCTAGAGATTTAGATCTTGTTGAAACTCCTCAAGTTCTGGATATGCAAACCAACCCAGACTTTGTAGTATCATATCATTTAACACAAAACGCAGCTGATAACAATGTGAGCCCTATCACCTTACCTTATGATTTCCCGATAGGCTCAACTACAGTTTACGTTAGAATTACAAATGATGAAAACGTTTCTTCTAGATTATGTTTTGACAGCATAACTTTTGATGTAGTCGTTGCAAGTGGCGCAGGTGCTACAAGACCAACAGATTTAGTTAATTGTGACGATAATAATGATGGTTTTTCGGTATTTGATTTAACGTCTACCGAGGCAGAAGTATTAGGTGGTTTACCTGCGGCAGCATTTACCATTTCTTATCACAATAGTGCTGTAGACGCTAGTGCTGGAGCAAGCCCTATTACAAATCCGGCATCTTATACAAATGGTATTATTAATACAGAAAGAATTTACATAAGACTTGAAGATAATAGCCCTAGTGGTTGTACTTCTACTACTGAAGTAGATCTATTTGTTTGGGATACTCCTACTGCTAATAATGTTATGAATATAGCAGTTTGTGATGATCTTAATGATAATTCTGAAGATATTTTACTAACAGATTTTGATACAGAAGTGTTAAATGGACAAACTAATCCAGATTATGTGATCACTTACCATTTAACTCAAGGAGACGCTGATACTGGTGCAAACGATCAGAGCTCTCCGTTTAATTTAACTGGTTCTACAACCTTTTTTGCTCGTATTGATAATTCCAATAATGAACCTTGTTATGACACTACTTCTTTTACTGTAGACCTAAATCCGGTACCAGTAGCAAACCCAGTAGCTGAATATCGATTATGTGACGATATTTCAAATAATAATTCAGAAGTATTTGATTTGACTTCTAGAAATCCTGAAGTATTGCTAGGGCAGCCT
>CAZBCH010000041.1:0-5261 GCA_964490235.1 uncultured Flavobacteriaceae bacterium
AAAACTCACCGTTCTTTGAATTATTGAATGGGAATACTCAAGATTTAAAGTTCACAGAAACTGGCGATCAAATTGCCTACTTTGATGTAAAAGTTAAGGAAGCTATGGGAATCGCACAACTGAAACTCTCTGCGAAAGGAAATGGAGAAACCGCTGCTTATGAAACAGAAATAGACGTTGTAAATCCTAATCCGTACAGTACGATTTCTGAAAAAGCAATTGTAAAACCTGGCGAGACGGCAACTATTGCGATCAATCCATTTGGAACAAAAGGAAGTAATGCCTCTACAGTTACCTTCTCTAGTTTACCAGCCATGGATTTAGGTAGAAGGTTGAATTATTTAATCCGTTATCCGCATGGTTGTGTAGAGCAAACGACCAGTGCAGCGTTCCCACAGTTACACCTTGCTAGTGTGGTAGATTTGAATGGCAATCAGCAAAAACAGATTAGCCATAATATTAAGGCAGCTATTAATAAACTAGGTTATTATCAGAAAGCAAATGGTGGTTTCTCTTACTGGCCAGGTAGCGGTAGTGTAAATGATTGGGGAACGACCTACGCAGGTCACTTTATGATCGAGGCAGAAACGGCAGGTTATACCGTTCCTATTGCCTTCAAGTCTAATTGGATTGCTTATCAAAAACGAGTGGCAAAACAATGGCGTTATAACAATCACAATGACTTATATCAAGCCTATAGATTGTATTCTCTAGCGGTAGCCGGAGCACCAGATTTGTCTTCTATGAATCGCTTACGCGAAAACGCAAACCTTTCTAACGATAGTAAGTTAAGGCTAGCAGCTGCTTATGCATTAGTAGGTCAGAATAAGGCAGCAGAAGAACTGTTAGCTAAAAGTAATATAGATTTCCAGCCTACAAAGTATGATTATAGAACTTATGGTTCTCCACAACGTAATCGTGCGATGGCACTAGAAACCTATACAATTATGAAAAAGGATGAGCGCGCCCGACAGATTATGGAAGAATTAGCAAAAAACTTAGATTCTGACAGTTATTATAATACTCAAGCGCTTGCTTACAGTTTTATAGCCATCAGTAAATATGCAAAGCATGTAGGAGGAAAAGGAGTCAATGTGAGCTATACTTTTAACGGTAAAACGACAACTGTTACGAGTGCTAAAAGTTTGGTAAATCGCGATCTGGATATTGATGAAAAAGCTACTTCAATTACAGTAACTAACACTGGCGATAACATTATTTTTATAACCAATGCAATGACTGGAAAATTACCTGTAGGAAATGAAAAAACAGCACAGAGTAAATTGAATGCCACAATTACTTATGTAGATAAAGAAGGAAAACCAGTCAACGTAAGTAAAGTAAATCAAGGAACCGAACTTACTGCAATTACTACCATTACAAATACAACTGGTTCAAGAATAGAAGATGTAGCACTGACTCAAATCTTGCCTTCTGGTTGGGAAATAGTCAATACTAGGTTCACAGATTATGGAGCTGAAGAAGCAAATACCAGCATTGAATACACTGACATTAGAGATGATCGTGTGAACTACTATTTTGATTTAAAAGCAAAAGAAACTCTCACTTTCAAAACTACAATTAATGCTAGTTACCTAGGTACATATTATTTACCAGGAATTCAGTGCGAGGCCATGTATGATAATGATTATGTAGTGCGCAACAAGGGACAATGGATTGAAGTGGTGAGATAGATAGAAGTCTTTAAACAGAATGCCAACTCCAAAAGTTTTAAATACTTTTGGGGTTTGGTAAAATAAAATAGTTGTCAGTCTGAGCTTGTCGAAGACGAGGTTAAATCTCGATTTCAATCCAACTCTGACAAGCTCAGTTTGACAATGAGAAATTATTCAACGTATTCAGAAAAACATAAATTTAATTTCGATTTTTTCTAAACTACAGTTTTGGAAAAATATAAACCTGATGCTATCTTAATTCTATGATAAAAATGTTCAGTAAAGAGTTTTGGATAATGGCCATGGGATTTGGAGTCCCAATGTGGATTATAATGACACTGTTTTATGGAGTTACTGATGAATTCTCCTTAAAGGCATTGCTTATAAACTTTATAACTTTTGTAATCATAGCAGGACCATTGTTTGCTACATTGATGATATTGTTTGCACGTTATTCCTTTAAGAAGATCACTATTACTATCCCAAAAAATGAAGTGCTTATAAAAGAATATGGCGCAAATCTTTTTAGAGGTAAAGAAGGCGTAGGTGGAAAAATTGCCTTAACTGATAAAAGTGTGCTTTTTAAATCTCATAAAATAAATATTCAGACTGGAGAAACGATTATCAACATTGAAGATATTTCAGGTTATGAGGTTAAAAACCGTCTTTTTAATCTTCTTAAAAATGATGTAACCTTAAAAACGACCGAGAAAGATTACCGATTTATTATTCAAGGACGTGATGAGTTTGTTACAGAAATAAAAAAGTTGAATAAGAGAATTTAACGTCATTCCGCTGCAGAGCTGAATCGCTCGGAATATTTCTTGAAGCGATTAAGAACTAAGAATCTAAAACCTTTTTCAACCTGCTCACTACAGCTTTCACTTTAATAGAACTCGTCGCTTTTCTATAACCTTTCATTACTTTATTTCCAAAAATGGAAGTAGGAACTAAAGGAAACTTCTCTCGATCTACAGTAAGCTGATTTTCTTCAGGTTGACCATAAGGTGCAAAACCTGCATATGGATGCGTGTTTCCCCAAAGCGTGATAACAGGAACACCATATAAAGCTGCAAGATGACCGTTACCGCTATCCATCGCGATCATAGCGTCTAATTGAGACAAAATTGTCAGTTCATTTTCAAAAGTTGTTAAACCGGCTAGATTGATCACATTTGTTGTGGTACCAGCGACTAGTTGAAGTTGTTTAGATTCTTTTTTCCCACCACCAAAAAGGATAATAGTGACCTGCTCATCTTTTGCAATAGCTTGTACTATTTTCTTAGCTTTTTTAACTGTAAGAGCTTTGGTCTTATGAGCAGCAAATGGTGCAAAACCTACCCATTTTGATGTTTTCCGACCTATTTTATCATGAATTTGAGGTAAAACAGCTTCTTTTGATAAAAATTCATTTCCTTGTAATTCGATTTTAAAACCTAAATCTCGCAAAACATCTGCATAGCGTTCTGTGCTATGTTGTAACGGTTTAAAAAATTCTGGATCATTGACAAGACGTTTTTTGTCTGATCTACCTTTGTCTATATTAGATTTAGGAATTCCTAATAAGAATGTTCTTAGAATTTTACTGCGCAGTACGTTATGAAAGTCTGCTACTGCATCAATTTTTAAAGCTTTAATTTCTTTAGAAAGTCGGTAAAGACCAGAGATACCTTTGTGTTTATTATCAACATCTGCTTCTAAAAAAGTAATGTCAGGAATGTACTGTAAGATGGATTGGAACCGCTTTCGCGAAAGCGCAACTATTTCTACCTCAGGATAGTCTCTTTTTAAAGCAATTAATACAGGAACACACATAGCAACATCGCCCATAGCGCTTAGTCTAATGACGAGAATGCGTTGAGGTACTGACATGAGTTATTTAAGTGCTCTTAGCACTGGATTAAGCTCGTCGTCATTGTACATTTTCATTTGCTTGTACACTTTCATGTACTTATCGCCATTAGAAATACTTTCTAATAATTGATCCAGAGCGGTTGATAAGTCTACACGTTGTTCTAAAAGAATGTCGAGTTTCTTTTGACAAGCGTTCATATGATCTTGAGAAGCGTCTGTACGAGTAGCTTCTTCATTCATATGATAAATCTTTAGAGCAAGAATAGACAGACGATCTACAGCCCAAGCAGGACTTTCTGTATTTATTGTTGCACCGTCTTTTATAGATACATCATTGTATTTATCAAGAAAATAACTGTCTATGAATTCTACCATATCCGTACGATCTTGATTGCTGGCATCGATCTTGCGCTTTAGAGTAAGTGCCGCAACTGGATCTATTTGTGGATCTCTAATAATGTCTTCATAATGCCATTGTACAGTATCAATCCAGCACTTGCGATATAATAAATGCTCAATAAGGTGTGAATTGCGATCATATGGATTTTCAAATTCTTGATCTACCGTGTTGATCACATGGTATTTATCAATTACAGTTTGAAAAATTTTATTGGCTTTATCTGAGAACATAATCTTGATTTAGAAATGCAAATATAAAGATTTATCAGTGCTCAATCACTTAAACAAAATCAAACCAATCATCAATAAAAATGGAATCCAAAGAATAGATTCTCTAAATCCTTTGTGTTCATATTCTTGTAATAATCTAGTAAAGAAAACACTTATTACAGGTATACTCAATAGAATTGTACCGTTCAAAACAAATTCTATAACGACACATACACCTGTAAATCCTAAAACTGAAAATCGAGACCTAGCACTTAATGATATGCTGGGTATTCCTAGCAGCATTGCTATGGAAGCAATTAAACAAAGTAATGTAAATGAGAAAAATAATATAAAAGCACTAGTGAACTGGACTCTTGATCCATCTACATTGTAATTAAAGCCATTGAAAAAATAAGCCCATATAGTAGTATTAAAGTACAAATCTATGGTATGTGTAATTACTATAACCGTAGTAACAGCTATCAATGGAATGACCCAGAACTTTAAATTTTTAAACGCATGAATAATAATGCTTAAAAAAACTATTGCAAAGAAAACTATACTCCAAGAATAGAAAGCACAAGCTACTGCAATCCATAAGGAGGCGTCAAAAATTTTTCTGGTCATTTGGTTTCCTGTGCGCATACTTAAAACTCTGCGCAAAGCAAACAGTAAAAAAAGGTACGCAATAAATGATTGTATGCTAGAAGAATAGGTGATGATAATTATCAATAAGCAACTGTAAATCCATATTCCATAGGAATTATTTGAAATAAATTCATTTTTCATAGCAATGAAATGAAACAATGCTACAGATAACGCTGCTGCAACCGGTATCCAAAGATCTTTATAGTCTAAACTAGGATGATCAATTACAACATAGCCTAAAGTGAATATTACCATCAAAAAAGTGATGATAAAATGAACGGGTTTACTCGATCTAAAAAAACTAGAAAGCATAAGGTTTTTTAACTATTTTTGCAGCAGTAACAAGCAATTTACAGAAATGGAAAGTTTATTAGACGCAATAGTAGGTTTATTTGAAATTATTTTAGCTCCTTTTGATGCCTTAAGAGAGTTAGAAGATACAAGCTGGTTTGCAGCAAATGCAATCTCATGGCT
>CAZBCH010000042.1:0-5532 GCA_964490235.1 uncultured Flavobacteriaceae bacterium
AGGTTACATATAATTCCTTAGAACCTATATGTGGACTCACTACCATTTCATAACCTGCTTTCTTCTGGGCTTTTTTGAGAAAATCTTCTAGTCGTTCTCTTAACGCAGCTCCTTTAGGTAGCCACAATGGTAAACCTTGACCTACACGTTGTGAAAAGGTAAATAACTGTAATTCTTTACCTAATTTTCTATGATCACGTTTTTTTGCCTCTTCTAGTAACTCTAGATACTCTTTAAGATCTTTTTGTTTTGGGAAAGAGGTACCATACATGCGCGTTAACTGTGGATTATTTTCATCTCCACGCCAGTAAGCACCGGCAATACTCATTATTTTAACTGCTTTTATAATTCCTGTGTTAGGAACGTGTCCACCTCTACACAAGTCTGTAAAAGTATCATGATCACAAAAAGTAATCTCGCCATCAGTTAAGTTTTCTATAAGCTCAACCTTGTACGGATTATTTTGATCTTTATAGAATTTTAAAGCATCTGCTTTAGAAACACTGCGCATTTTAAACTCATGTTTACCACGAGCAATTTCTAGCATGCGTGCTTCTATTTTAGGAATATCATTTTCTGATATAGAATGTTCTTTAAAGTCTATATCATAGTAAAAACCATTATCGATCGCTGGCCCTATGGTTAAACTTACACCAGGAAACAATTCTTCTATTGCTTGTGCCATTATATGAGAAGTAGAATGCCAGAATGCTTCCTTTCCTTCTTCATCATTAAATGTATAAAGAATTAAACTACCATCTTCGGTAAGTGGCGTTTTAGTCTCTACTTTAGTACCGTTAAAGCTAGCACTAATTACATTACGAGCAAGTCCTTGTGAGATGCTCATCGCGACGTCCATAGGAGTTGTGCCGCTTTCCATTTCTTTAATACTGCCGTCTGGCAAAGTAATGTTAATCATAACTACAAAATATGAGCGGTAAAGGTAATGTCTTTATAGAAAATCACAATTGAATAACGGCACAGATTTTTAAGATTCTTAGTAAATAATTTCCCTCGTATCTAGCCCTTCTATTCTCTGGCATATTTCAAAATTGCAAACCCATAAATCATAGTCAACAACAAATCTTTATGGTATGCATTACTATTACAGTAAGTTGATACAAAACAAAATGGAACGCAGTTTGATACAGCTATAAAAACGCTGGTTATGAAACGACTTCTACTTCTCGTATTTACAATATTGTTAATAAGCTGTGATCCATGGACAGACTGTATCATTGACAATCGACCTCAGTTAAATCAACGTATACTTTCTACTGGTTATTCAAATTCTTACTATGAGGACAGTTTAAATGCTGAAATTAAAAATGATCCTCAAGATAATAATTACTACTATTACTTTTCTGTTAGAGGTTTACCTCGTGGTATGGATTACGAATCTTATGGACGTGAGTTAGTTATTTTTGGGACACCACAGCAATCTGGTCGTTATAATTTAGAAGTTTTTCTAACGGTAGAACCTGTAATTCTGGAATTTAATGATGGCGATGGTGCTTTTGAAGATGGTGATACACTTTGTGAGGACAGTACAAGTAGAATTTACTCATTAACGATTCAGTAAATATATTGATGTATGTAGATATTTGTGGTTCCGCTTTCGCGAAAGCAGAATAAACAACAATTCTCGTGACAGATGTTACGCCTTGGAATTCCTAAAACAGTATTATTATTTGAGGAATATTTAAGTATATAATACTTTTTATCAGGATCTATTGCAATAGCTTACCTTTGCAGCTTAATACAATACATGACATTTAAAGAATTAGGGTTAGTTGAACCCATCTTGCGAGCTTTGCAAGACCAAGGATATGAACGTCCTACACCTATTCAAGCACAAGCCATTCCAGTTTTATTAGAAGGAAAAGATTTACTAGGCTGTGCACAGACTGGAACCGGTAAAACTGCCGCATTTTCCATTCCCATCGTTCAAGATTTATACAATCGCACACCGCCTAAAGGAAAAAGGCGTATTAAAACGCTAGTTGTTACTCCTACGAGAGAGCTTGCCATACAAATAGGCGAGAACTTTACGGCTTATACTAAGTATACGGATATTAAAAATACGGTCATTTTTGGCGGAGTAAAACAGACTTCTCAAGTATACTCTTTACATCAAGGAGTTGACGTATTAGTAGCTACTCCAGGAAGATTACTTGATTTAATAAACCAGCGCTATATCACGTTAGATCACATTGAGCATTTTGTTCTCGATGAGGCAGATCAAATGCTAGACATGGGTTTTATACATGATATCAAGAAATTATTAAAGATATTACCGCAAAAGAGACAGTCACTGTTTTTTAGTGCAACGATGCCTAGCGCTATTGTCAAACTCTCTAATGAAATTTTAGGAAATCCTGCACGAGTTACTATCGAACCAGAAAAAACAACTGCAGAAAAAGTAGAACAGCGCATTTACCATGTTAATAAAAAGAATAAGACTAAACTCTTAATTGATTTATTAAGTAATGAATTGAATGACTCAACGCTCGTTTTTTCAAGAACTAAACACGGTGCAAATAAGATTGTAAAAGATCTAGACAAAGCTGGTATTAAAAGTGCCGCTATTCACGGTAATAAATCTCAAGCTGCAAGGCAAAGAGCTTTACAACAGTTTAAAGATGGAGATCTTCAAGCACTTATCGCAACTGATATTGCTGCACGTGGAATAGATATAGATGAACTGAGCTACGTAGTGAATTATGATTTACCTAATGTACCAGAATCTTATGTACATAGAATAGGTAGAACTGGTAGAGCTGGAGCAAGTGGTCTTGCTGTATCTTTTTGTATGCTAGAAGAACGTCCTTTCTTAAAAGACATTGAAAAACTGATCAAGACTTCTATACCTACGGTAGATAATCATGATTACGAATTCAAGATGGAAGACGCGGCAGAGCCTAGTCTAAAAAAACAAGGTGGTGGCCGTGGTAGATCACAAGGAAGAAATAACAATAAATCTAAAAGTGGTAACTCCTCATCAAGAAGTGCTGGCAATCGCAACCGAAGCCGAAACTCTAGATAGTTTGTACAACTAGAATAAAATTTATAAAGCTCTTTATATATTGATAAGGAGCTTTTTTATTTAGTGCTATGGCTAATTCATAAGGTATAATAAATTTATTGAATCATTTTCGGGAATAATATCACAAGATAAAGGAATGATCTGAGAGTATTTAGTAAGAACATCGCAGCATCTTTGTACTCTAATTAACACATAAATATCATGAACACTTCAAACAGATCTATTTTCAATCTTATTGAGATTTTTACTACAGGAAAAAATAAAATCAAAGAAATAATACAACCTAAGAAATATTGTGAAACACATCTTTTAGAAGATTACTATTGTGATCAAAATCAAATCGGCAATTAGATTTTATTTTAATCCTTGAATTATAAATAACAATTGCTTGCTATTTCAATCGCTTTTCAAACAGCGCATTCAAAGAAAGTTTCATTTGCTTCTCTCCTACTTTTATAAAACCTTGATTAATATAATATTGACATAAGCCTGAATTGGTCGTGTTGCAATCCAGTCGCAGTAAAGCAATATTATTTTCAAGAGCTAATTGTTCAATTTGCTTTATAATGTAACTACCTATTTGAAGTCCTTTATATTGAGGATGAATCACAAAAGAATGAATGTAAAACGCTGATTCATTTTGTTTACCCCAATATAATAGGTCTTCCTTACAAAGTCGGTACATTCCTATTATCTTGTTATTTAAAGTGATGAAATAGAATTCATCATTTAAAAATCCTTCTCTCGCCCATTCTAATCTTTCCTTAGGTGGATCAAGCCAATAATCCCACTGGTCAATACCGCGATCTTTTAAATTTTGGGCGGCAGTTTTTAGTAAATGAAGAATTTGATTAAACTGATCTTCTTTAGATTTATCTGTTGTAATATATTGAAGAATGTTATTCACCAATTGATTACTTCTCTTTTTCAATAGTTACTCTATTTTTAGCAAGATGTGCTCCATCGTTTAATTCTGCTACAAATTTTATCAGTTCTTCTCTAAGCCAGCAATGTAAATCCCAGGCTGTGGTGGCGTCTTTTGCACTACATAATGCTCGTATACCAATAGATTTTTCTGTTACCTCTGTAACTTGAACAATAGGAGGATTTTCTTCATCGTAATCTTCTGAGGCTTTCAATAGTTCACTAAACTTTTCTCTTACCAAATTGACGTCTGTTTTATAATCTGCATAGATAATAATAGGTCTTAGTTGATGGGCGTTAGTCATAGACCAGTTTTGAAATGGTTTAGAAATTAAATCTTTTAGTGGGACTACTAACCGACGAGAATCCCATGTTCTTACTACCATATAAGTAAAACGTATATCTTCCACATAACCCCATTCATCATGGATATAAAGCGTATCTCCTATTTTGGCAGGTCGTGTCAAGGCAATTTGAATTCCAGCAATAATATTTCCTAACGTATTTTGTGCTGCAACACCTAGAATGATCGTTATTAAACCTGCTGAGGCTAAAAGCGAAATTCCTAATTTCTCTAAGGATCTAAATTGGGATAGAATAACTGATATGGCAACTATTATGATGACTACAGTTAGTATTCTTCTCGCAACGGATATATAAGTCATCATCATTCTAGCATGAGAATTTTCTTCCATAGAAGAGTCGCCTATTTTATGGTCTGCGATATAAGTCATAAACGCATCAATGAATTTCATTAAGAACCAGGCAATGCACGAGATGACTATCATTAGAAGGAGTGCATAAATAGTACTAGCTAACTGTCCATAAAAAGAAATAAGTTTCTTTAGCGTAATGTAGAAAAACAAAACTCCTAAAGCCAGCCCAGCAGGTTTTGCCATTTTGTTAGCAATGGTTCTCATCCATGCTCGATCAGATTTAAGCAGTAATTTCTTTGTTAAATAACTAAATCCTTTACCTAGAAAATATGCCACAAATAATAGGAATAAAGTACCTACTACTTTCCACAACGGTAATCCTAATACAGTCACACGAGCCCATTGAGGCATGATGCGATCTAACTTGCGAGGTCCATAAACAGCATAAAGCGGTTCCACATTTTCTACCGTGTTTGCTGAAATCATCCAAAACGCTCCAAATTCATTCAGCTTTACACGTTGTAACCGTAAAACCACATCTCTTCCATCAAGATCGACCTCACCAAAAACGACACTACGCCTTGGGTTACCTGCAATCGCTCCATTTGTAGATGTGGTAATATCAACCTGTCCATCTGGTCTATCTGAAATGTTATCCCAATCTATCCCTACGCGCTGATTAATAACAAAATATAGCTTCTCTGCTAGAATTGCTGCTTCTTGAATAGTTACTTCTTTTGGGAAAAGATTCAAATTAAGAGCATAAGCAGCATCCTCAAAATTCTCTTCTCGACAACTTATAATAAAATGCTCTAGAGTGGATTGAGGAGATTGAAAATTGAGCCTACTAGGAGGCAAACCTATATTCTCATTTAACCGATCTAAAATATAAAATGCCTTATTATA
>CAZBCH010000043.1:0-5670 GCA_964490235.1 uncultured Flavobacteriaceae bacterium
AGGATTTTCGTAAGTAGGCGAGTACTAGCAATGAATTATACACGTTGTTACCACACGTTTTTTATTTTTTCAATTCGTTCGGGATATTTTCCATTTTCCAAAAATTCTTTAAATTCCTTTCCAGTAAATTCCACATTTCCAGAATTAATTGTTGTGTTTTTCCAATCTGAAACTATTGATTGAATGATTTTAAACAACTCTTTATTTTCGTTTCCATTTTCAATTCCGATTCGTAATTCTCCATTTTCTAAACCGATAAATTTAATAAACAGACCTTTTTGAGTTTCACTTATTTTGTTTAGAGTTTGTATAAAATATCCACTATAATCTGGATATGGTACTTTTTCGGATTGAATAAGTTCGCTCGCAAAATATCTAAAACCTATTTCAATTCCGTTTTTTTCAAATTGTTCAATCCAATAATCTGGTGTAGGAACTTCTTTTGAATTTGCGGTTATGAAAAATTCACGATTACTAATCCAAGGTTTTGTAAAAGTTTGAGTGATTCTCGGCTCGCTAATTTCTATGGATTCACAAGCCACTTCAAATAGACTTCCTGTATCGAATTTTAAACCAATTCCTTTTTCAGTCAAGTCAATTCCGTTTATACAAGATTCTTTTGATGGTATGAACAGGTCTTTTTTATAAGTCCAATTAGTAATTCCATTTGGTTTTAAACAAAACTCTTTTAATTCCTGCTTTTCTCCTGCTACATAAGTTCCAACTGTTTGATATCCGACTACAATTTCAAGTCCGTGTTCAGAATCATTAATTTCAGATATAAATCCGTCTTCGAACCAATAATTTTGGTCAAGCCATTCCTCTAATTTAGTTCTGTTGTCGATGTTCATTCAAATGTGTGGTAACTAGTTATATCTACCCAAATATACTCTTTATCCCTTATAAATTACCGGGATAAACGCATGTTTTTGTTGTCATTATCCCTTTTTAATAGTTGCCATTGCTGTACCGCAGCATCTAGTGGATTTGTGATTTTGTCTAAATCTTTATGCGCTACATGAGTATATATCATCGTTGTTTCTGGGCGGCTATGACCTAATAATTCTTGTATAATTCTCAGATTGACACCATTCTCAACCAGATGCGTCGCATAACTATGTCGTAAGTCGTGCGGCGTGATCTTCTTTGTCATACCAGCCTTTTTACAACTGCGCTTTAACATGGCTCTTACACTACTTGAACTATACGACTGTTTGTTACTACCTTCTATAAAATAAGTGGTAGGCTGGTAGCTAGATAAGTAATTATGCAATAATGCCTTAATATTTTGTGCCAGTGGTACATACCTGTCTTTGCGGCCTTTACCCATTTTTACGTGCACGCACATACGTTCTAAATCTATTGCATTTACCTGTAACTCTAGTAACTCGCCTATGCGCAATCCACAACTGTACAACATTGCGATAATCATACGATGTTTTAAATTATAAGTTTTTTGCAGTAGTCTCAGTACATCTAGTTGTGATATAACGGTAGGTAAATGTTTATCTCGTTTAGGTCTTTGTAATTGTTCAATAACTTCAGTAGGTCTACCTATAAATTCATAAAATTGCTTTACAGCACTAATAAGTTGCCTATGAGTACTTATGCTTAATTTCTTCTTATTTAATTGCGATAATATAAAAGAACGCAACTGGGCAGCGCCCAGATCACTTAATGGTTCTTTTTTAATATGTACAGCTATTTGTTTTATAAAAGTAAAATACGTGTTTATAGTACTAGGACTATACCTTTTAGAAACTAGAAAGTGCTTAAACTCCAGCAATGTAGCACGATGATCTTTATGGTATACATGTATAAAATTTTGGACACTATCATCGCCCTCAAATTGATACTTATAGCGTTGCAACATTTGAATAATGGTAAGCAGGTGTTTTCTGTTTTTGGGTACATACCAAAATCTTCTGCTACCGCTATACCGTGCACTAGTTTCTGCCTTTAATCTAGTAATTAATCGCTCGTCATATTTAAAACTAATAGCAAATACCGCTGCATTTTTGTGTTGAGTAAGATAAATCTGTATGGCGTTCATATTTCAAAAAAGTTAAACCTATAAATATAAAGCTTTTAGAAAATATTTTTATCTCATATTTTGAGGCCTAGCTTTTTTTATTTATGCTAGTTTCTAGATACTATTTTGAGTCTTTAAATTTTGATAAATAGAGTATAGATGGTTGTGATTCCGCTTTCGCGAAAGCGTAACTATTCTAAAACAATTTTTTTCTTAATCCTATAATACTTGCGGTACAAACCCCAAAAACGAACAGCAATCCTAAACCTAAACCTATTTCATTGTAGAGTAATTTACCGGTAGCAAATAGCAAACTATAAATACCTATTACTCCTAAAAGGAAACCTATGGTTTTGTACTGAAAGTTGTGAAATTTTGATTCTTTGCCAAAAATAGCCTCGTGAAAACGATCTATCGTCTCTTGCTTGCTACGAGCAGTAAGAAAGGTAACGACCAGCCAGGCGATGCTGGTAATCAACACGTTGATGCATATCATATGCCAGCTCTCTAGCGTGCCAAAAAGTTGCTCTTGCATTCCTAATTCTTCACTAGAGTTGATAAAGAACAATAGAGCGATGATAAAAGAAACTGCCATTGCGGTAATCTCTGACCATGGATTGATACGGTACCAGAACCAGCGCAGTATAAATAACAGTCCAGATCCTGCACCTATTTGTATAATCAGGTCAAAGGCAAATTTTGCCTCTTCTAGCACAAAAGATAACGCAGCAGCAAGTGCCATCATTGCGACCATAGAAAGTCTACCTATGATAACTTTTTCTTTTTCGCTGGCGTCTTGTTTTACAAATCGGGCATAGAAGTCGTTTACCACATAGCTAGAACCCCAATTTAAATGGGTAGAAATAGTACTCATAAACGCAGCAACCAGCGAGGTAACTACTAGGCCTAATAATCCTGCTGGTAAATAGGTAAGCATGGCTGGATAACTTAAATCGTCTTTGATAAAACTGCTGTCCAGGTCTGGAAAAGCAGTGGCGAGCGATTCTAGATTAGGAAATATAATTAATGAGGCTAGTCCTATAATGATCCATGGCCATGGACGCAGTGCATAATGTGCTAGGTTGAAAAAAAGTACCGCCCAGGTAGCGTTTTTTTCATCTTTGGCAGCCAGCATTCTTTGTGCGATGTAACCACCGCCGCCAGGCTCAGCTCCAGGATACCAGGTGCTCCACCATTGTACGGCAATGGGTATTATAAAAATACCCATCATCATGTCGGTATTACTAAAATCGGGCAATAGGTCTAGTTTCTCCTGTACGTTAGGATGTGTTATTAAGTTGGCCATTCCGTTAATTTCTGGTAGATCGAGAATGTACCATGTCGCCCAGATGGATCCTACCATGGCAATAATAAATTGTACAAAATCGGTTATTAAAACGCCTTTTAAACCTCCTAAAAGTGAATAGGCTAGAGTTACTATAGACGCATAGAACAAAGTGGTTCCTGCACTGAAACCGAACATTACATGGCCTATCTTGATCGCAGCAAGGCAAACAGTAGCCATAATGATGATATTAAAGACCACACCTAGATAAATGGCTCTAAAACCACGCAAGAACGCAGCACTTTTACCGCTGTAACGCATTTCATAAAACTCAAGATCTGTTGTAATACCGCTACGGCGCCATAATCTGGCATAAAAGAAAACAGTAAGCATACCAGTTAGTAGAAATGCCCACCAGACCCAATTACCAGAAACACCATCTGCTCTCACGAGTCCAGCTACCAGATTAGGCGTGTCTGCAGCAAAGGTGGTGGCAACCATAGAAACACCTAATAACCACCACGGCATATTTCTACCAGATAGGTAGAAAGAAGAACTGTCTTTAGAACTTTGTTTTGAAACAACAATTCCTATCGCAAGAGAGACTAAAAAGAAGCAAATAATGATGCAAATGTCTATGATTTCCAATTTCATAAAAAAAAGTTATTAACGATAACGTTTGAATTTCTTGTAAATGCTAAATATAAAATAATTAGCTACTTTCAACGGTAAAACTTTAATAGATTAGCATGGTTATTATTAAAAATTCAATGAATAGTAAAATAAATAAAATAGGTGTAATGACTTCTGGAGGTGATTCTCCTGGAATGAATGCCGCTATACGATCTGTAGTTCGTACTTGTGCATTTCATGAAATTGAGTGCGTAGGAATCTATAGAGGTTACCAAGGTCTTATAGAAGGAGACTTTAAAGAAATGAATGCGCGTAGTGTGAATAATATCATTAATAAAGGTGGTACGATACTTAAATCTGCACGATCGCAAGAATTTAGAACTAAGGAAGGTCGTGAGTCCGCTTTCGCGAAAGCGAGAGAAGAAGGTCTAGATGCACTAGTAGTAATAGGTGGAGATGGTAGTTTTACCGGTGCCATGATTTTCTCACAAGAATATGACATTCCAGTAATGGGAATTCCTGGTACTATAGATAATGATATTTACGGTACTAGTGCCACGTTAGGTTATGACACAGCTCTTAATACTGTTGTAGAAGCAATAGATAAAATTAGAGACACGGCAAGTTCACACAACCGCTTGTTTTTTGTTGAAGTTATGGGCCGTGACGTAGGTCACATAGCATTAAACGCAGGAGTAGGAGCAGGAGCTGAAGAAATATTAATCCCAGAGGAAGACCTAGGTAAAGATCGATTGTTAGAAAGTCTTAAACGCTCTAGACAGTCTGGCAAATCTTCTAGCATAGTGGTAGTTGCCGAAGGTGATAAGACTGGAGATAACGTTTTTGAACTTAAAGATTATGTTGAGGCAAATTTACCAGAATATGAAGTGCGTGTATCTGTATTAGGTCATATGCAGCGTGGTGGTTCACCTTCATGTGCAGATCGTGTTCTAGCCAGCCGCATGGGCGTTAAAGCTGTAGAAAGTCTTCTAGAAGGAAAAACTAATTACATGGTAGGAATTAAAGATACTAAAATGGTATTGTGCCCTATAGAAAAAGCGGTTAAAGGTAAAACTGATATAGATCTAGAGCTGATACGTGTAAGTGATATCATGACTACTTAATCGATTATCGAATTAAGAAATATAAAATAACAGTTCCAACTGTCTAAAAATGGAAGAAAACCAAGCTGATATTGAGGTGTTTACCTTAAATAAGTTTGAATATTAAAAATATAATTAAATCGTAAAAAATGAGTAAAAAATTAAGATTAGGAATAAACGGTTTTGGACGTATAGGTCGTATCGTTTTTAGAGCTACATTAAAGAGAGAAAATGTAGAAGTAGTAGCTATTAATGATTTAGTAGACGTAGAGCAATTAGCATACTTGCTAGAATATGATTCAGTTCATGGGCGTTATGGCGGTACTATAGAGATTAAGGATGGTAATCTTATTATCGACGGTGTAACAGTAAGAGTAACTAGCGAGCGCGATCCTAAAAACCTGAAATGGGATGAAGTAGGAGTAGACGTAGTGGCAGATTGTACAGGTATTTTTACAGACCTTGATACAGCACAAGCACACTTAGATGCTGGTGCTAAGAAAGTAGTAATTTCTGCTCCATCAAAAACAGCTCCTATGTTTGTTATGGGAGTAAACGATTCAGAGCTAACTGCAGATCATAATATCGTTTCTAACGCTTCATGTACGACTAACTGT
>CAZBCH010000044.1:0-5173 GCA_964490235.1 uncultured Flavobacteriaceae bacterium
ACCAAAATCATTAGCACGTGTGAAAAATTGTTGCCCGCCGTCTATATTTCTAGCTTCTAGAAGTTCTTGTGTACGTATCATTCCTAATTGCTCACGCAATTGTGGACCGATAAGGTTTTGTCCACCATCTCCACGAGTAAGCGATAAATATGCTGTGCGTGCCATTTTATCGTTTGCCAGCCATGAGATAAGTCTGGTATTTTCATCATCTGGATGAGCTGCTACATATAGGGCTGAACCTAAAAAACCTAATTTCTCAATCTTATGAAAAATCTCTGCAGTGTTGGGTTGTTTGTGAGCTAGTCTATTCTCTTGTGCAACAGCGGTTGACAAGAATAATAATACAATCGTAGAGGTAAAAATAAAATTCTTCATACAGTTTGTGAAGATAGAATTTTCAAATCTTAAAATTTTGTGAAGTTTTGCATGCAAAATTGTGTATGAATGAACTATTTAGAATAAGGAATTCTTTTTTGAAAATTTGATTTTTTTCGAAGTAATACTGGTTGTGAGACCATCTTCTGTATTTTCAAGTACAAACCTATCACCTGAGAATCTTTTAATTTTACCAGAATTCCAACTTTTATCGTAATCTGACCAAAATTCTAATTTGTTATCCATTAACTTAAAAGAAAAGGTTTCTGATTCAGGTTCTTTACAGTCCTGATCAAAATAAATGGTAGTTGTTACCTTATCATTTTTAAATTCCATTGTGTTCTTTTTCATACACGATCGCGCTGGTCCTACATCGTCCATATCTTCTGCATTTATCCCCTTGAATTCAATTTTTACAAAACGCCATTTCCCTTGCAAATCATCAATCGATTGGCCAAAAGTCAAACAAGAAAGAAATAATAGTGTCAAAAAAGTTATCCTCTTCATGGTAATTCATTTATTTAGTTGAAAATAACCTAATCTTTTTAATTATAAGATTAGACTGTAATTATTCCGCTTTCGCGAAAGCGAGAGTATAAAAAATTTAAACATTTTCAAGCTGATTCTACCTAATAGGAATATTACGGTGCTTACCACTTAAAATGAGATAAAGTCCATAAAAGGTGAGTACCGAAGCTACAGTTCCCATGATAACAGCACCATATTGAACGTTCATAAATTGAAATGCAGCATCTGCGCCTTTAGGTAGATTTCTGAGTCCGTAATACAATGATCTAAACATGATATAAGAGAATACGGCAAATACTATTCCTCTACTGAAACGTCCTACTCGACCTAGAAGCATGAGGTATTTGTACTGTGTGTCAGTAAGTTGTTCTCGATGCATCATTTTATCCATCATAACAGAAAATGAAATCCACCATTCATTTACAGCACTTACAGCAAGTCCAGTTGCTATTATAAACACGATAATTTTGCCCCAAATTGTTTGTAACAAGACTATTTTCCAGCCGTCATTTCCAGAATCGTCGGGCATACCAAAAAGCAACTTTAAACAACTAAAAAGAAGTAAGCAATAACCTAGACCGTTAATTAAATAGGCAGCCCTACGGTACAACGGTTTTTCAGTAGAACCGTCATAATCTTGCTTGTTAAAGGTCAAGTAAAATCTTGAGAAAATATAGCCAGCCAGACCTATACTCATAGCAAACAAAAGGATCCTACCATATGTCAATCTAGAAATCCATTGCAAAACATCACCACCACCTTTAAGCGCATAATTCAATTGAAAAGCGGTTATAAGTGCCATAATACCCATGAGACCAAAGACAACACCTTTAGTGACGATGCCTATCCGGCTGTATCTTCTGTAATTTTTCAACACATATTATTAACACGTCAAATATAAAAAGGAGTGCGAACTACTACGTCTAATTATAAAAACTTTAGTTATCCATCACTTCTATGATCTTTTCCCACATTTCATCATGAAAAGTAACTGGTACTAAACTACCAGATGGTTCATTACCCATTCTTATCACTACCATGTTTAAACTAGGTACTACATCTATCATTTGCCCATTTTTTCCTAGAGCACTTATCATATCTGCTGGTCCAGAAGGCGTTAGTGAAGAAGGTACGGTCACTGTCGATCCTGGAAATCTCAAGGAACTTTTACCATTTAACCACCATAGATAACCATAAGATTCGTTAATCGGTTGAGAGGTGTTGCTCATCTCATTAAAATAGTTCATATCACCTAATACAGTAGTACCATCCCAATTTCCTTGATTTAATGTTAGTAATCCAAATCGCGCTGCACTTCTCGCATCACTAAAATATACATTACTGGATTGTGCGGTATTGGACCAGAATCCAGACATGCCTATCTTATTTGCAATAGCACTATTAGTATATTGATTATTTGTAACACCTGTAGCGGCTTCAAGAATATCATGAACGATTAAATAAGTTGCATTATGATAGTACCACTCATCACCAGCATCGTTAAGATAATTTAAACAAGAAGGGTCATAACACTCTTGATTTGTCACATTATAATCTATCCCTGTGGTGAATGTCAAATGATTTTTTATAGTTATTAAATCTTCTTTAGCTTGTGGCATATTAGTCCATCCACTTCCTAAATAATCAGAACTTTTATCGTCAATATTTAAAAATCCTTCTTCTTGAGCAATTCCTACTAGCGTACCTGTTAAAGATTTACCAGCGCTTGCCCAGTACCAGGTACTATTTACATCAAACGGTTGACCTAATAAATCAGTATTCCAATATTCTTCTACTACAATTTTACCATCTACCAAGACAATGAATGCTCGAGTTTCATTAGTTTCTAAAAAACTGTTCAATTGGGCTAATTGTGGAGTATCCCATTGAAGATCGGTAGGAGAGGTGGTTTCCCATGTATTACTACTCAATGGTGGGAAATACATCTCATTAGTAGGCTCTGTAGGGTTATCGTCATCATTAGATGAGGTACAAGATGAAAAGAAAACTGTTAATAAGGCTAAAGTAAAATAACAATATTTCATTGTGGTTGATTTTAGATTACAAGAATAATGTTTTGACTATAAATAAATGCAAAAGTTTAATTACAATGCATCATACTACGTTATCGATTTCGTAATTTTGCAAACCATAAAATGAGATTATCATAATGCAAGATCAAACTCCATACATTCCAGTTAATAAAGTAAGAATAGTAACGGCTGCCAGTCTTTTTGACGGGCATGATGCTGCTATTAACATCATGCGTCGCATCATTCAATCTACCGGTTGTGAAGTCATTCATTTAGGTCACGATAGAAGTGTAGAAGAAGTGGTAAACACTGCTATTCAGGAAGATGCAAACGGTATCGCCATGACTTCTTATCAAGGTGGACATAATGAGTATTTCAAGTATATGCGTGATTTACTGGTAGAAAAAGGAGCTGGCCATATCAAGATTTTTGGTGGTGGTGGTGGAGTGATTCTTCCTTCAGAGATTCAAGAATTGATGGATTATGGAATCACACGTATTTATTCACCAGATGATGGCCGTGAAATGGGATTGCAGGGAATGATTAATGATTTAGTAAAGCAGTGTGATGTTCCTGTTCCCGCTTTCGCGAAAGCAGAATTAAACGGAGAACTGCTAGAAAATCATGTTCCTACCATCGCAAGATTGATCTCGCTTGCAGAGAATAGACACGATGACTTTGAAAAGCACTTTGCTGAAGCCGATAAAACACCAAAACAAGCACCTGTACTAGGAATCACAGGAACTGGTGGAGCTGGTAAATCATCACTGGTTGACGAATTAATACGTCGTTTCTTGATCGATTTCCCAGAAAAAAACATAGGAATCATATCTGTAGATCCATCAAAGCGTAAGACAGGTGGAGCACTTTTAGGAGATAGAATACGTATGAATGCGATTAATAATGATCGCGTTTATATGAGATCTCTTGCAACAAGACAGTCTAATCTCGCACTTTCTAAGCACGTTCAAGAAGCAGTAGATGTTTTAAAAGCAGCAGACTATGATTTAATCATCTTAGAAACCAGCGGAATAGGGCAGAGCGATACTGAAATCTTAGAACACAGTGATGTGTCTTTATATGTAATGACACCAGAGTTTGGTGCAGCCACACAGCTAGAGAAAATCGACATGCTTGATTTTGCAGACGTAGTGGCCATCAACAAATTTGATAAACGTGGTTCACTAGATGCATTACGCGATGTAAAAAAACAATACCAGCGCAATCATAACTTATGGGAAGCAGATCCTGCAACGCTACCAGTATATGGAACCATCGCCAGCCAATTCAACGATCCAGGAATGAATGCGTTGTATGAGGCATTAATGACTGAGGTAACTGAAAAAACAGGTGTAGATTTAAGTTCGCAAAACAAACTCAATAAAGCACAAAGTGAGAAAATCTTTGTGATTCCGCCATCGAGAACACGTTATTTAAGTGAGATTGCTGAGAGCAATAGAGCTTATGATAACACAGCAGCAGCTCAATCTAAAGTGGCACAAACACTTTATGGGATTTATAAAACCATTGAATCCTTAACTGATGTCAGTCTGAGCTTGTCGAAGACGGGAATCGAAGGAGAAGGACTTCGACAGGCTCAGTCTGACACTGACAATCAAATTATAGATATGTTGTTGGGTCAGTTTGATCGCGTTAAAATGGATCTAGATCCCTACAACTGGGAAATCATCACCACTTGGGATGAAAAAGTAAATAAGTACAAGCAGCCTATTTATGAGTTTCAAGTACGTGACAAAGTCATCAAAATTGAAACGCATACCGAGTCGCTATCTCATAAAATGATTCCTAAAGTAGCGTTACCTAAGTACAGCGCTTGGGGCGATATTTTAAAATGGTGTTTGCAAGAAAACGTACCAGGCGAGTTCCCATATACCGCAGGATTATATCCGTTTAAAAGAACTGGTGAGGATCCTACCAGAATGTTTGCTGGTGAAGGTGGACCAGAACGTACTAATAAGCGTTTCCACTACGTAAGTCTGGGAATGCCTGCAAAACGTTTGAGTACGGCATTTGATAGTGTGACACTTTATGGTAACGATCCAGGATTGCGTCCAGATATTTATGGGAAAATCGGTAATGCTGGAGTAAGTATTTGCTGTCTAGATGATGCTAAGAAACTATATTCTGGATTTGATTTGTCTCATCCCATGACATCGGTTTCTATGACTATTAACGGTCCAGCGCCTATGTTATTAGGATTCTTCATGAATGCGGCG
>CAZBCH010000045.1:0-1947 GCA_964490235.1 uncultured Flavobacteriaceae bacterium
GCGTAAATTGAATGGTTTTCCGCCTAATTATTATACTCCAGAAACTTCTAAAAAAAATAAGGATGATAAGAAGTAGTAAGGTTTCTTACCTAGTTGTAATCTTGATGTTTCTAGTAGGAAAGGAACTAGTTGCGGTACCGCTTTCGCGAAAGCAAACCCAACAAGAAGCTCCATTAACTACATTACAAGACTCCACCGTTATTATGAGTCTCAACGAATACTTGGGTTATGTAAAAAAGCACCATCCAGTTGTAAAACAGGCAGGACTCATTATAGATCAAGGACAGGCACAATTACTTAAAGCAAGAGGTGATTTTGATCCTAAAATTGAAGTAGATTACGATAGAAAAGATTTTAAAGGAACCGAGTATTATGACGAGTTGCGAGGAGCTTTTAAAATCCCTACATGGTATGGTGTAGAGTTTAAAGCCGGTGCAGAACGCAATGAAGGATCATTCTTAGACCCTTCATTAACAGTTCCAGAAGATGGACTTTATAGCGCAGGTGTTACAGTGCAATTAGGACAAGGTTTATGGATTAATGACCGTATGGCCACTTTGAGAAAAGCAAAACTTTTTAGACAGCAAACACAGTCAGAAAGAGATTTATTAGTAAACGCGGTTTTATATGATGCTACGCAGGTCTACTTTGAATGGTGGCAAGCTGCAAGAGAAAGAGAGTTATTTGCTGAAATTCTAGAAAATTCTCAAATACGACTTGATGCCATAAAAAGAAGTGTTGAGGTAGGAGATAAGGCTGTAATAGACTCTGTAGAGGCACGCATTGCTGTTAAAAAAAGACTCTTAGGTTTTGAGCAAGCAAAAATAGATTTCATTAAAAAAAGGCTGGAGCTTTCTAATTACCTATGGATTGATGGTGTTCCTGTAGAATTACAAGATAACGTTATTCCAGAAGAAGATCTTATCTCTCAAATAGACGCAGCGCTTGAGATTATGGGACAATCTCTAGATTTATTTACTGTAGATAACCATCCTAAAATACTAGCCTTAAGACTTAAAATGGATCAACTTGAGGTAGATAGACAATTAAAAGCAAATAAGCTACTTCCTAAACTAGAGGCAAATTATAACTTTATTTCACCAGACTGGAATAATACTAGCTCTTATAATTCTAATGATTATAAAGCGGGAATTAAATTTTCCACGCCACTTTTTTTAAGAAAAGAAAGAGGTGACGTAAAACTTGCCGAAATTAAATTACAGGATGCAGAGTATGATGTACTAGCAACCTCGCTGGCAATCGAGAATAAGGTAAAAGCAATTTTCAGTGAAATAGAATCTTACTCTTTACAAAATATAATCACTCAAGAAATTGTGGAAGATTCTCAACAAATGCTTAATGCTGAGATCCGAAAGTTCAATCTAGGGGACAGCTCTATCTTTTTAATAAATTCTAGAGAAAATAAATTGATTGAGTCCAGTCTTAAACGACTAGAAGTAGGTGTAAAATTACTAAGCTCTAAAGCAAGACTTTTTAATAGTTTAGCACTAGTGCCACAAAACCTGTAATCAATATTATTAGAAGAAAGGCAAGTTGAAAATGAAAGCTTTGAGTCTTTTCTACTATTTAATAATTTTAGACAACAACACCATTTGACCTAGATGGTAGTAACAATGTTCTATCATCATATTAAGATTGTTTTCTAAAGAGCCATACTTCTTATCAACAAATGGAAGCATCAATTCATTTTCAGGAGTTTCTTTAATCAGCTGTGACAAAATAGTAGCATCTTTAAAAAACTTAGATTTTATATGATTCCATTCTATTTCTTGTTGAAGAGGCGCGAAATCAAAACTATATGCATCTCTAATTGTTAAATGACCGGTTTGTAAGGCTTTTACAACTCCATGAATGTAATAATGAATATGTCTCGTTAAATGAGCAATGCTATTAATATGATATTTTTGTGAAATTGCTTTATTATAG
>CAZBCH010000046.1:0-7634 GCA_964490235.1 uncultured Flavobacteriaceae bacterium
AATACAGTAGGTGTATTTTTAAAATTAACGGTTGCACTGCTGTCCACTTGCCAGTCTTTGGTAATTAAATAGGTAACTCCACCACGTGCTAAATCATCGCTGTAAAAATCAGATTTCAATCCTTGATACTCTCCAAAGACAGCCCATTTACCATTAATACTATGTGTCATCGTAAGAATCCATTGATAAGAAGGAAAATCGGTTCCAATTCTATCTGCAATAAGGTTAGTAACAAAAACCCATCTACCCCAATTGTTTTGAGTGATTAATTCTACTCTGGGAGAAATAGTACTGTTGTCTGGTGGAGTTAATAAATTAAATTCACTAAAATCAAAATTTGCCCCTGCGTATACAGAAACCGCTGGCACTAAATCTCTCCATCCTAATCGATTATTAGCTTTCCAGCTCAATAGGTTTACTTTTTTCTCACCAAAAAACACCAATGGATCAAAAACTAAATATTTACCACCTACTGTAAATCTAGAAAAGTTACCAAATTTACTTTCTGTAGTAACAGCACCGTTAAAATCAGTTTGATTCACACGATTATAGGTTCCAAACAAAGAAAATTCTAATCGCTCTGTTACCGCACCATAACGCAATTGAAAACTAGTTCCTAAATAATCACGTTCATATCGTTGTAGATCGTGTTCTTCGGTTCTATAAAATAGGGAGCCTTCTACTTGAGCAACTCCTTTACCTACCGCAAATGCGCCTTGAGATCTACCTGGATTGTTTGTGTTTATTGTCTCTGTGTATTGACCATTCACAAATTGTGATGTAACAAAAAGCACAAAAAACAGTCTTATAGTATTAAATGAATAATTCATATAGTGTAATTCGTGTTCAAATTTAATATTTCTTAAAGAGTAACGTAGGATACACTTATTATTTTTACATAAAACATTTTAATTTGAAGTTTTTACAAACATTATTAATCATCCTTATTATCATTGTATCCATTCGATTGATATGGCGATATTTTGGTAAGATGATTCTCAAATGGTTAGGGATGAAAGCAATGCAGCGTGTGCAAAAGAGTTTTGAAAAACGTGCAGGCTTTCAACCAGGTCAAAATCCATTTGATAATACCACGACTAATTCCTCTCGTAAAACACCGTCTTCAAGACCGTTAAAATCTAATGAAAAGAAAAAGGTAGGTGAGTACATCGACTTTGAGGAAATTGATTAATTTTCCTCATTCATTTATTTAAACTTTTCATGAAACTAAATTTCAAGAAAATAGTACCACATATAGCAGTATTTGTGGTGTTTATTGTCGCGGCATTAGCATATTTCCATCCTGTTTTAAGTGGTAAAAAATTATATCAAAGCGATATCGTTCAATACAAGGGTAACGCTAGACAACTTATAGACCATAGAGAAACTACTGGTGAAGAATTATACTGGACTGATGCGGTTTTTGGTGGGATGCCTACTTATCAATTAGGAGCGCGTTATGAATATGACTTTATTGATGGATTAGATCGTGCTTTACGATTTCTTCCTCGCCCTGCAGATTATCTATTTCTCTATTTTGCGAGTTTCTATGTGTTGATGCTAGTCATGAGAGTAGACTGGAAAATAGGTTTGCTAGGTGCGCTTGCCTTTGGTTTCTCCACCTATCTTATTATAATCATAGGTGCAGGACACAATTCAAAGGCCCATGCAATAGCCTATTTCCCCTTGGTTTTGAGCGGTATAATTTTAGTGTTTCAAAAACGATATTTAGCTGGATTTGTTCTCACAGCTCTTGCCATGGCGCTAGAGTTGCAGGCAAACCATCCACAAATGACCTATTATTTGCTGCTCACATTAGCCATTTTATGCATCGCCTATTTAATAGATGCTGCTAGAAAAAAAATACTACCTCATTATTTTAAGTCTATAGGTATTATGATAGGAGCAGTGGTACTAGCATTAGGTACTAACGCTGCAAACTTGCTCGCTACAAGTGAGTACTCTAAGGAAAGTACTCGAGGTATTCCCAATATTACTATTAACGCTCAAGGCGAAAAAGTGCAAAAAACAAGTGGCCTTGATTATGATTACATCACTGAATATAGCTACGGACTTTCTGAAAGTATGAACCTCATTCTTCCAAGATTTGCTGGTGGCGGAAGTGGAGAGACATTTGATGAAGACAGTCAAAGTAGATTGCAGTTATCAAGAATTGATCCTTCAAAACTCAGTGAAGAAGAATTAGATTATTTAAATCAACTTGTTTCTATAAGTCAGCGCAAGTACTGGGGCGATCAAGCGATTGTAGAAGCACCAGCTTATTTAGGCGTTAGCGTGGTTTTTCTAGCATTATTGTCATTATTTTTAATACGAGGTCGTTTAAAATGGTGGACATTAACAGCTATTATTCTCGCATTGCTATTATCCTACGGGAAGAATCTAAGCTGGCTCACAGAAATTTTTATTGATTACGTCCCATTCTACAGCAAATTTAGGGCAGTAACAAGTATACAAGTAATAATAGAGCTATGTGTACCTATTCTAGCAGCTATAGGAATATGGCAGTTTTTTAATGATAAAAATTCAATTCAAATAAAGCAAAAAGCACTGTTGTACGCAGGTGCCGGTTTTGGTGGTTTATTATTGATCATTGCTTTTCTAGGTTCCTATATATTTGATTTAACTGGTCCATATGATGAGTATTTGTTGGACTTCCCACAATTAGGATCACGATATGTGAAAGCGCTGGAAGCAGATCGATTTGCAATGATTCAAGAAGACGCGTTAAAGGCTTTGCTTTATGTAGGGCTAATTTGTGGAGCTTTATATTTATTGTTAAGCGATAAAATTAAAGATATAGCGGTTTTGGCAATTTGTGGTGCAGTGATTTTATTGGATCTGGTAAGTTTTGATCTGAAATATGTGAATTCTGAAGACTATGTTACTGCGAGAGAATATGAATTTGCTTATGAAAAAACCGAAGCAGATCAAACCGTGCTAGAAGATAAAGGCCATTATAGAGTTTACGATCAATTAACAGATCCTGTAAACAGTGGTCGGGCACCATATTTTCACAAAGCAATGGGTGGTTATCACGGTGCAAAACCTAGAAGATTTCAAGATCTAATGAATTTTTATTTTGCAAATCCTGAAGGCAATCAAAGGACTCAAATGGAGATTTTATCCATGTTTAATACAAAATATTTTCTCATTCCTTACCAAGGTCAAACAGTAGCACAGCAAAATCCTGAGGCTTTAGGAAACGCATGGTTTGTAAATGATGTATTAGTCGTAGAAGATCAGAATGAAGAAATTCTAGCATTAAAAAATCTAGATGCAGATCAAGTGGCAATAATTACAAAGGATCAAAATGATTCAATAAATAAAAAACAACTTGCCATAGGAAGAGATTCTACAGCTACAATTGAATTGATAGAGTATAAAACAGAGCAACTTACTTACAAAAGCTCTAATACTGAAGATGGATTAGCTGTTTTTTCTGAGATGTATTATCCTTATGGATGGACAGCAAGTATTGATGGTATAAATGTGCCAATAGCCAAAGTAAACTATGCATTGAGAGGTTTGTTTGTTCCCGCAGGAACTCATGACATCGTCTTTAAATTTGAACCAGATGTCGTTCAAAAAGGTTCTACTATTATACTTGTAAGTAATATACTCTTATTCTTAGTAGTTTTAGGAGGTCTGTTGCTTGCTTTCAAAAAGAAGAAAACCACTTGAAAAAGCCAGTTATAATAATAAGTTATTATTGGCCACCAGCAGGCGGACCTGGCGTTCAGCGATGGTTAAAGTTTGCAAAGTATTTACCAGAAAATGGATATGATGTTACCGTCGTTATTCCAAAAAATGCGCACTATCCAGTTCGTGATGAGAGTTTATTAAAAGAAATACCAGATCATATTTCTATTATTAAAGTCCCTATTAATGAACCAAGTAGGTTGTCTAATAAGCTTTCGCGAAAGCGAACTAAAAACCTACAGCGTGGTATTATTAATAAAAAAGCAAATTTACTAGAGCGCACCTTAATCTGGATAAGAGGCAATTTATTTATTCCAGACGCTAGAGTAGGATGGAAGAAACAGGTTTTAAGAGCGGTAGAGCCTTATTTTGCAACACACAAAAACGCGACATTAATAACCACTGGTCCACCACATTCAGTTCATTTAATAGGTATGGAATTAAAATATCTCGTACCTACTATTAAATGGTTAGCCGATTTCAGAGATCCGTGGACTACTATAGGTTATCATAAGGATTTGAAGTTAAGTAAGCGTGCCGAAAACAAACACATTCAATTAGAGCAACGAGTACTGGATCAGGCTGATATGTTGATAGTTACTAGCCCGCAAACTGGTAAAGAATTTAAATCTAAAACCTCAACTCCTATCCAGCTTATTACAAATGGCTATGATGTGACACCCAATGTCATTCAAACACAACCTGAAGGTAAATTCACGCTAGCACATGTAGGAACTTTGCTAGCTGATCGAAATCCTCAGATTCTTTGGGAATCGTTGAATGAACTTTGTATTGAAATTCCAGAATTTAAATCAGATTTTAGTTTACAGTTAGCTGGAAATGTAAGCGACGAAATTTTACAGAGTATACATAATCATCAATTAGAAAAATATCTTGATAATAAAGGATATCTCTCTCATGATAACTCTGTAGAATTAATGTATAATGCACAAGCATTGTTGCTTATAGAGATCAATAAAGAAGAAACTAAGGCCATTATCCCAGGAAAAATATTTGAATACTTTGCGAGTCGTAGACCTATAATAGGAATAGGACCCAAATCTGCTGATATTGAATTACTTCTTACAGATACACATGCTGGAGAATTCTTCAATTACCAGCAAAAGAAAGCTCTTAAGAAACACATTTTAAGCCTTTATGAGCGGTATAAACGAGGCGAAAATAATGCTAATTTTAATGAGCAGATTTCTAGATACCATAGATCTCATCTTACAAAAATATTAGCTCAAACCATAGACTACACATGGGAATAGTCATTAAACAATCTGGCTGGAATCTTGTCATCACGGCACTAGGTTTTATTCTAGGTGCCTTAAATGTGTTAATTCTAGCTCAGGTATATCTAAGTGATGAATATTATGGATTGTGGAATTATATTCTATCAACAGCATTCTTATATTTCCCATTAATGTCTTTTGGAATTCATAATACGGTAGTCAAATTCTATTCTAGTTATTCTTCTAAAAAAGAAAGAGATACTTTTCTAACTCAAATGCTGTTGTGGCCATTACTTATAATAGTTCCTATTTTATTATTGATTTACGTTTCCCAAGACTCCATTGCAGATTACATATCTGATAAAAATCAAATTACTGGCGCCTATTTATGGTGTATTCCTTTGATAGCCATTTTTCAAGCTTACTTTGAGATCTTTTATGCTTGGGTAAAAGTGCATATGAAAACCATAGGCGGTAATTTTTTAAAAGAAGTATTTTATAGAGCCGCGGCCACAGTGTCTTTATTATTACTGGCATATCAAGTTATAGATCAACATCAGTTTATTTATAGTTTGGTCATTATTTATGGTTTGCGAGTGGTTCTCATGAAAATTATTGCTTTCAGGACTTATTTTCCGCAGTTTCATTTTAGTTCCTTACCCAATGCTGGAAAAGTACTTCAATACAGCATTTTCATGATTTTGGCAGGTTCTATTTCTACAGCATTAATAGATCTGGATAAATTCATGCTCAATCAATATGTTGATATAGACTTAATAGGTTATTATGGTATTGCTATATTCATAGCTACCATTATCGCTGTACCAGCACGAGGAATGGCACAAATCACACATCCATTAACTGCAGGTCATTTTAATAAAAACCAGATGGGTGAAGTAGAGCAACTTTATAAGCGCAGTTCTTTAAACTTAAGTATTATCGCTGGTTTTCTAATGGTCATTATAATATGTAATCTTAATGAGTTTTACCACCTAATGCAGCCAGAAACACGTATAGCGTTACCAGTTGTTTTCCTTATTTCACTTACTAAATTCTCTGAAAACCTATTGGGTAGTAATAACGCTATTCTTTACAATAGCGACTTATATAAAGTTACCTTATGGATGGGTTTTGCCCTGACTATTGTCGCCATCCTTTTGAATTGGTGGCTTATACCTAGCTATGGTATTATAGGAGCAGGAATAGCTACCTGTATTGCTTATTTAGGTTACGCTTTCGCGAAAGCGTACTACGTCTACAGAAAACTAGATATGCATCCATGGACTTCTAAAACGTGGCAAGCATTATTTTTAATATTGCTGGTAATAGCCCTATTTTATTTCTGGGATTTTGCATGGCATCCTGTAGTTAATATTGCGGTGAAGTCGTCTTTGATTGTTTTGATTTATATTACTCTTACCTATAAATTAAAATTATCTACAGAAATTAACACGATTATCAATAAATATATCGCATAAAAAAACCGATTCGGTTAAGAATCGGATTTTTAAAAAAGTGCTTTCTAGTTATTTCTAGAACTGCGAGAAGCGTTTGTATTTCTCGTTGATCTTGTGTTTGTACTTCTAGCGGTAGATTTTCTAGAGGTGTTTCTAGAACTTACTGCAGGTGTTGTATTTCTGCTAGATCTTGTTGTTCTAGTGGCATTAGACCTGTTAGAACTGTTGCGAGAAGTTGTTGCTCTTGTATTCGTATTTGCACGGTTACCTACTGTCGCATTTGTATTTCTGCTCGATCTTGTTGTTCTCGTGGCATTAGACCTGTTAGAACTGTTGCGAGAAGTTGTTGCTCTTGTATTCGTGTTTACACGGTTTCCAATTGTTGCATTTGTATTACTGCTCGATCTTGTTGTTCTCGTGGCATTAGACCTGTTAGAATTATTGCGAGAAGTCGTTGCTCTTGTATTCGTGTTGGCACGGTTACCTACTGTCGCGTTAGTATTTCTACTAGATCTAGTAGTAGTCGCTGTTCTATTAGTAGTTCTTCCTGTAGTATTAGCAACTGCACGACCAGTGGATCTAGAAGTAGTTGCACTTCTACCTGAGGAATTTCTGGTTACCTGACTGCGTCCTGTAGATATAGCCTGTCTATTTCTTTGAACTCGATTATTTACTGCAACCGCTCTACCACGTGCATCTCTACGACCTCTTTCAAAACTTCTGTAGTTTACACGGTCATATGGTCTGTAAAAGTGACGTCCTACGTTGCCTCTCACATAAAATCCGTTATAGTATGTAGGTGTATTCCAGTAATTTCTATGGTACGACCATGAATAACGTATAGGGAAATAAGCCGCTCTATATGGTGAATTGTACACAATACATCTGTTTACAAACGGTACTGCATAATAATTGTGCCATGGCTGATATACGTAGTATCTATTGAAGGTATTTATAAAACCAGTATGGTAATTGATAACTCCAGGACGACTATAAAAGACATTAAGGTTACCAATACGGTTCACATAACCATTGTTGTAAAATATATCGACATTTCCTATTTGATTAACACGACCATAAGCGTCATAATAAATAGGTATTTGCTCTATTTGAATTACAGCACCATAAGTATCGTACTGCACATAACGGTTGTAATCGTATCCTGTATTAAAGGAAACTTGAGTATTACCACTATCGATATAAATGCTTACTCCATTTC
>CAZBCH010000047.1:0-14133 GCA_964490235.1 uncultured Flavobacteriaceae bacterium
ATGAACGTAAATCTATATCTACTGAGCGAACTTTTGATAAAGACACCATAGATATAAAAAAGCTAAAGTCTATTCTAATTGCAATGACCGAAAATCTTGCGTATCAATTGAGACGTGGTAATAAACTTACTGCTTGTATTAATGTAAAAATACGCTACTCAGATTTTAATACCTACAGCAAGCAAATGCGTATTCCTTACTGCAGTGCAGATCATATTTTGATTCCGCGTATTCTGGAATTGTTTGACAAACTCTTTCAGCGCAGGTTACTGATACGATTGATAGGAATTAGATTTTCACATATAGTAAGTGGTAATTACCAGATCAACCTTTTTGACGATAGCGAGCAAGCCATCAATTTGTATAAAGCATTAGATAAAATAAGAGAAAAGTATGGCGATAGAACCGTCGTTAGAGCAGCTGGAATGGAAGCAAAAACCATAGGTAGGATGCACAATCCTTTTAACGGTTTGCCACCTGTGGTGCTAGCACATCGCAAACAGTGATTTTAGGTATGAGGAATGAGGCAAAAAATCCAAAATAACAAATAGCATTTCAAATGACAATTCATAGGTGCGGACTTAAGTCCGCACCTATGAATGGGAAAACTCACAAACTCACAAACTCACAAACTCACAAACTCACAAACTACTTGTATTTAAATAATCATACATATTATTCTTTACGTTACGGCACTTATGATGAGAAAGAGCTGCTCCTGCTGGCACAACAAAATGGCTTGAAAACCATTGTGCTTACTGACATTAATAACACTAGCGCATGCCTCAATTTTATACGACTTTGTACAAAGCATAAACTACATGGCGTGATAGGCATTGATTTTAGAAAAGAGCATCAACAATTATATGTAGGAATTGCAAAAAACAATAAAGGTTTTCAAGAGTTAAATGAATTTTTATCACATCACTTAGAACATAAAATACCATTACCAGATCGCGCACCAGCATTTGAGAACGCATTTGTGATCTATCCTCTAGAACGTGTTATAGAGTTGAAGGTGTCTCGCTTTCGCGAAAGCGAATACATAGGGATTTCCCTAACGAGTTTACGCAAGCTTCCTTTTACAGAGTATGTAAAAATGGAGGATAAATTAGTCATTCTTCAGACTACCACTTTTAGAAACAAACGCGATTTTAACGCACATCGTTTGCTGCGTTGTATTGATCTTAATATTCTTTTAAGTCAGTTGCCAGAAGGGCAACAAGGAAAAATGGAACATCAAATGATTCCGGTAGACCAATTAGAAAAAGCTTTTGAAGCATATCCACATATTATTGAAAACACTCATGAGATACTCGAGCAATGTTCTATTA
Source organism: uncultured Flavobacteriaceae bacterium (assembly GCA_964490235.1). Lineage (GTDB taxonomy): Bacteria > Bacteroidota > Bacteroidia > Flavobacteriales > Flavobacteriaceae > Nonlabens. Next base: position 1,335 of record CAZBCH010000047.1, read on the forward strand.
ATTTTAATTTTGAGAATGCACAACTCAATGAAAATCAGCGTGTATTCACTACAGATGAGGCTGCCGATTTTGAAGAACTAAAAAGACTTGCCTATGAAGGAGTCGAGCACCGCTATGCAGAGGTTGAAGATAAAAAAGACGTTTATGCACGTATAGAAAAGGAGCTAGGAATCGTCCAGAAAAAAGGCTTTGTTGCTTACTTTTTGATCAATTGGCAAATTTGCGCTTACGCTCGTGAGCAAGGTTATTTTTATGTAGGCCGTGGTAGTGGAGCAAATAGTATTCTTGCTTACCTACTGCGCATTACCGAAGTAGATCCTATTGATCTGGATCTATATTTTGAGCGATTTATCAATGATTATAGAACGAGTCCGCCAGATTTTGATATTGATTTTTCTTGGGATGATCGAGAAGATATTACCAGATTTATATTTGATCGATTTGATAATGTGGCGTTGCTCGCTACTTACAACACATTTCAAGTGCGTGCTGTGATGCGTGAGTTAGGGAAGGTTTTTGGACTTCCTAAGGAAGAAATCGATAAACTTACCAGCGGTCAATTGCGAGCGCATGAGAAAGATCAAATGCATGATCTAGTTCTTAAATACAGCAATCTGATTCATGGAATGCCTAATTATACCAGCATTCACGCCGGTGGAATTCTTATTACCGATAAACCCATTCATTGTTACAGCGCTACCAGTTTACCACCCAAAGGTTACCGCACCGTACAGTTTGACATGCATATTGCTGAGGATGCTGGGATTCACAAGTTTGATATTCTTGCGCAACGTGGTCTAGGAAAAATACGTGATGCGATTGAGATCGTCAAGTACAATCAGCCCAATGCTCAAATTATGGACGTTCACAACGACGTTAAAAAGTTCATGAAAGATGAGAGCATCAATAAAATGATCTCGCAAGCAAAGTGCATCGGTTGTTTTTATATCGAGTCGCCTGCTATGAGAATGCTGCTCAGTAAACTCGCCACTAATGATTATATAGGTCTAGTTGCAGCCAGTTCTGTAATACGTCCTGGTGTTGCACAAAGTGGGATGATGCGCGAGTTTATTTTACGCACGCGTTATCCTGAAAAGCGCAAAGAGGCACATCCTATTATGCAAAGTATTATGCCAGAGACCTATGGTATCATGGTATATCAAGAAGACGTGATCAAAGTTGCTCACAATTATGCAAAGCTGGATCTAGGCGAGGCAGATGTATTGCGTCGTGGAATGAGCGGTAAATACCGTTCTCGAGAAGAGTTTCAAAAAGTAGAAGATAATTACTTTAATAACTGTTTAAAAGAAGGTTATGACCCAGAAGAGTCTAGAGAAATATGGAATCAGATCAAAAGTTTTGCTGGTTACGCTTTCGCGAAAGGTCACTCTGCATCCTATGCTGTAGAAAGTTACCAGAGTTTGTATTTAAAACGATATTTCCCGCTAGAATACATGACGGCAACACTTAACAATGGCGGTGGTTTTTATAAGCCAGAACTGTATGTTCACGAGGCGAGAATGTGTGGTGGTATTATAGAAGCACCATGCGTTAATAACAGTGATCTCGCCTGCATTATAAAAGGTAAAACAATTTATATAGCGCTGAGTTATTTAAAAGAATTAGAGCGTCGTACCATCCTTAGGATCGTAGAAGAGCGTGATAGAAATGGATGGTTTTTATCGTTAGAAAACTTTATTAATCGAGTACCTATTAGTATTGAGCAACTTTCTATTTTAATACGTATTAATGCTTTTCGTTTCACAAATACCGATCGGTATGAGCTGTTGTGGCAAGCACATTACAAACTGGATAAAACACCTAAAAAAGTACTACAAAGCAAACTGTTCGTACCAGATCACAGACATGTAGAAATACCAAAACTCTCTACTACAAAAGAAGAACTGGCTTTTGAGCAATTTGAATTGCTAGGTTTTCCATTATGTTCTCATTTTGATTTATTGACAACACCACCTAAAAACAAGTTGGGTCGTAAAGAATTGATCCAATTTAACGATAAAATGATTTTGATTTATGGCTATGTGGTCAACATCAAGACTACCAGTACTGCCAAAGGAAAGCGCATGCAATTCGGTACATTTCTAGACCATCGAGGTGAGTTTTTTGATACGGTTATGTTTCCGCCGGTGGCTGCAAAGATCACTTTTCGCGGAAGCGGAATCTATATGATTTACGGTAAAGTAGTAGAAGAATTTGATTTCTATTCTATAGAGGTACAAGACATGAAAAAAGCAGATTACATTCAAGACCCTAGGTATGCAGAGGAAAATCCGCAGACGATGCACAGACTAGACAAGCAAGCCAGTTTGCGAGATAGACGTATGGGAAATGGAAACGGTAGGCGCCACCCAGAACTATCATTAGAAACCGGAGCGATTCATCAACCTGGTGGAGGAAGAAAATCGAGTAAGCCTGATTAATAAGCTCAGAGATAAAACTGGTCGATGTCGTCCTGCGACGGCATGACAAGTAAAAATGAAATCGCATCTAAAGTAGGTGCTTAATTTGAAGAGATGCCCGCATACGCTGGCAATGCATATGAACTACGAAAGAATAAAAGAGAAATTAGAAATACTAGCCGACGCTGCAAAATATGATGTAAGTTGTAGCAGCAGTGGTAGTAAACGAACTAATAAGAACAAAGGTCTAGGCGATTCTAGCGGTATGGGAATATGTCATTCTTATACAGAAGATGGGCGTTGTGTGTCACTCCTTAAAATCTTACTGACTAACGTTTGTATTTTTGACTGTGCGTATTGCGTGACTAGAAAATCTAACGATATCAAGCGTGCGGCATTTACCGTTCAAGAAGTAGTAGATCTGACTATTAATTTTTATAGGCGTAATTATATAGAAGGCTTGTTTCTTAGTTCTGGAATTTTTAAAAGTCCAGACGCTACTATGGAGCGATTGATACGTGTAGCAAAAAAACTGCGTGAAGAAGAAAACTTTAATGGATATATTCATTTGAAATCTATTCCTGGAGCAAGCGATGAATTGATGCAAGAAGCTGGGCTCTATGCTGATCGCTTATCAGTAAATATTGAGATACCTACAAAAGCTGGATTAAAACTGCTCGCGCCAGATAAAGATCACAAAGACTTTATCCAGCCTATGAAGGCAGTTCAAAAGTCCATTCAGATTTATAAGTCAGAAAAGAAACTGATTAAAAGCACGCCCATTTATGCGCCGGCAGGTCAAAGTACACAAATGATTGTGGGCGCTACAGGAGAAAGTGATCGAGATATTATGTACAGTGCTAATTTTTTCTATGATAAATTCCAGATGAAACGTGTGTATTATTCTGGATACATTCCCGTAGCAAATGATTCACGTTTGCCAGCGATAGGAACTGAAGTACCCATGATGCGTGAAAACAGACTCTATCAAACCGACTGGTTATTGCGTTTTTATGGTTTTGATGTAAAGGAAATTTTAAACGATACGCATCAAAATCTAGATATGGACATTGATCCTAAACTTTCATGGGCGCTGCGCAATCTAGATCAATTTCCCATAGATATAAATCGGGCAGATAAGCGCATGCTGGCTCGCGTACCTGGAATAGGAATGAAGTCTGTAGGAAAAATATTAAGTGCTAGACGTTATAGAAAATTGAACTGGGAACACTTAAAAGCGATAGGTATTTCTATGAATCGATCTAAGTATTTTATTACATGCGATTCTAGAGAGTTTGAATCTCGTGACTTAACTAGTTCAAAGATCAAGGAATTAATCATGATCAATTCTACCAGTAAATATCATAAAAATTTTAGTAATCAATTAAGCCTTTTTTCATGACACTTACACTCTTATATGATGGCAGTTTTAATGGATTAATGACTGCAATTTTTACCATTTATGATCATAAAATTAAACTGCCTATTATAGCTAAGGCATCTCAAGAGCAGAAAGATCTCTTCGGCGGTACGATGGATATTATTACCGATACTGAAAAAGCAGAACGTGTGTGGAAACGCTTCACCTCGATATGTAGTAAGAACGACTCTAGGCAAATTTACAGAGCGTTTTTAAGTGAGATTATAGGAATAGAAAACACAATCTACGAATACTTAAAAATCACCTTTGAAAATCAAAAAGCACCAAGTGGTGATTATGGTAATACGACTGTTTTAAAGATTACTCAAGCAGCAAAAATGGTAGGTCGTGAAAAACACCGTATGGAGGCTTTCGTGAGATTTCATATGATCGATGAAGAAACTTATTATGCAAATGTTGAACCTGATTTCAACGTACTACCACTTATAGCTAGACATTTCAAAAACCGTTATGCCGACCAGAAATGGGTTATTTACGATCTTAAACGCGATTTTGGAATCAGTTATGATCTTAATACGGTTCAAGAGGTGCAAATTAATTTTGAGCAACCACGTGGCCAACGAGGAATTTTAAACACCACGGTTTCTGAAAAAAATAAGGCTCTCATCAAACCGGAAAGTTTTATTGAAACAGAAAACAATTACAAAGATCTCTGGAATCAATACTTCAAAAGTACCAATATCAAATCACGTAAAAACATGAAATTACATTTGCAACATGTTCCAAAGAGGTATTGGAAATATTTGAGTGAGAAAGTCTAAATCAAAAAGGCTCTTCAATAAAAAAAGTTGAAGAGCCTTGCAAATAATATTGTTTCTAAATTACTTCGTTTTAGTAGTATCTGTCTTTTTCTTTTTCTTACCAAACAAGTCTTTTATTAAACTACCAGCTCCTTCTTTGACTGCATCTTCTACCTTGTCTTTAGGACTTTTAACTCCAGTAGTATCTTTAGGTTTTGTCGCAGTAGAATCTTTTGAATTTGCATTTCCTTTGATGATATCTTTAATGCCACCTAATGGATTGTTGCCTCCTATAATATCGTTTACGGCATTGTTCAAAGCATCTTCACCTTTATCTTTTAATTTTGCCTTTTGGATTTCTATAATTTGATTTGTTAGATTCTTTACTGCTAGATCTAAGTTTAAATCTATTTTAGGACTTAAAAATGAACCAGAAAATTTAACTGGTAGAGGAACATTTATTTGATCCACTTCTTCAGATGTAAGTTTAGAAAGTAAATTAGCTCCTTCTTTACCTAAATATTTTGCAGGAACATCGAGTGCTAGTGTATAATCCATCTCATTTGTAAGGCTGTGTTTTCCACTAGCGGTGGCTTTAATCCCTTTGATGTTAAAATCAAATGGTGCCACTTGTACCGCTCCGTCCTTAAAATTAAGTCGCGTTGTAATATCAGAAACATCAATTTTATCAAGATTGATAAAGTTAAGTTTCTCATCGAGTTTACCTAATAAAGGATTATTAGTAGCATTCACATCTTTAGTAAGTAATTGTGCAAGAGCATCTCCTGCAAGTGTACTCAAAATGGGAGAAAGCTCATTATCTAGTGAGCCTGAAAGTGTGATATCTGTATTGATCTTACCTTGTAAAGCACTAATAATGGGAACAAATGATTTGAACATATCAAATCCTTCAAAGGACTTTGCGATATCTAAGTTTTTCATATCTAGCGCCATATTGAATACTGGCGTAGCACCTTTTGTAGAAACTGAACCGTTCACGCCTATGTTACCATCAAAAATATCTGTTGTTATATTATTGAGAGTTAATGTTTCATCTCTTACTAAAGCGACACCACTTACATTTTTAAGTTGTAATCCATCGTACAAAACATTAGTTGCTTGAAAATCTAGATTAGCATCTAAGAAAGCTGGAATTTTGACAGCTTCTTCAGTTGTTGCACTAGTAGATTTTTGAGTTGTTTGATTTGCTTTTTGAGCAGGAGCAACCTCTGTAGAGGTCATAAAATCTGCAGTGTCAAACGTGTTAGATCTAACAGTAAACGTTCCTTTTAAATCTTGATCCTGAAGTAAGAATCCTATTAGATTATTGATATTTCCGCTAGCCTTTAAATCGGTATTTCCTGTTTGTGCATCAAAATCTTCTAGTTTAATTCTAGAAGTAGTCATATCTATTTTTGCATTGTTGATTACTAGAGGTTTTGTAAGCGCATCGCCTTCATATTTAAACTCTGTTAAACTAGCTGTTCCTTTGGCATTGATACGTTCATACTTTTCTTTTTCAATACTTTCCATATCAAATTTAGTAGCAATATCTAAGGCTAGTTTGCCATCTAGTTTCATTCCTTCTGGTAATGGAAAAGCTTGTGCTAGATTTTGAAAATCTAGATTACCTTTTGCATTTAAATCTACATTCATATTAGTGGTGAGATTTTTAATCATTGCATTGCCACTTATTCTATCACTACCTATATTAAAAGAGGTTTGTGCGACATTAAAATAGGTGTCGTCTACATAACCTGTATCATTTTTAAGTTGTGCGTCTATGTTAATGTTAGTAACCGTTTTAGGTAAATCAGGATATTTAAAAGAGGCATTATTAGATTTTATTTTGATATCCATTTTAGGAATACGAGTATCATCTACTTCTCCTTTTATTATACCGTTTACTGTAAAATCACCAGTAGTTGTAATGCCATCTAGATTTTTTCTATAAGTTTCAGGTATGACGGCAAAGAAATTTTTAAAATCTGATGATGGCGTGTCAAAAGTAAGATCTACCATAGTGTAGGTATCTTCTAACTGTACATAACCATCCAGTTTTAATTCTAGATCATTTACAAAAGCCTTATTTTCTTGAAATGTATATTTTTGATTTTCTAGATTCATTAAAATAGCTGCATCTAACTTTACTTTTTGACCAGATAGATAATTGATACCATCCATGGTGTAGAAAGTTAGCGCCTCAGTATATGTTTTTAAGGTACTTTCTCCTAAAGAAAAATCTCCATTTCCAAAGTGATTCATTTCAGTTAGTGCAAACATCATTTCAGAACTCTTGTCTGTGTATGTAAGTTCTGAATCATTGATCTCGTAGTGTTTTAAGTCAAACGAGAAACCAGCACTTGTATCAGGTGTTTGTTCTGGACTCGCTTTCGCGGAAGCGGACTCCTTTGCAATATCCCAACTGGAGTTTCCATTTTCATCCACTGTTAGTCTGCTTTTTGCTCCATTTACGATAAGTTCATTAACATGAATAGGCTCGCTTGCATTATTAAAAAGATCGCCTATCGGTAAATCTAGTTTTACTTCTTTCCCATAAAACAAAGTGTCACCAACAAAAGGTTCTTTATTAATTATGGAAACGCCGTCGATACTCAATCGCGCATCTGGAAAGGCTCTAAAAAGGCTTAAATCTACCTCTGCAAAATCTATTTGCGCATCCATCGAGGCGTTGAGTTTATCTTTAATGATCTGTGCGATTTGATCTTTAAAGAAAAAAGGTGCCGCCACGATCAAAATGATGATGGCCAGCACGGTGATTCCTAGTATCTTGAATATTTTTTTCATTGTATTTTTTTCTAATCAATTTCAATTTCTTCTCCTACTTCTAATCCAAACATGCGCCTAAAAAGATAAACGCCTCCATAAAGCAATGGTGTATCAATCAAAGCGACGAGCATTTTAAATAAAAACCCTGCTATTAATAGCGATTTAAAGTTTTCCCACGGTATAATATTGTTGAAACATAACAATAATAAAACACATAAAGTATCAACAAACTGTGAAAATATCGTACTGAAGTTATTGCGCAACCAAAGCATTTTACCATTAGTCAGTCTTTTCCAAAAATGGTAAACCTGTATATCTATAAATTGAGCAAACAAGTAAGCACTCATACTTGCAATTACAGCGATGGTTGTTGCACCAAAAACCTTAGTAAACAATGCGTCTTGAATAGGACTGGCCTCTATTGCAGGAGCAACATCTGCCACGGCAATGATACCAAGACTAAAAACCGAAGCAAAGATTCCTGCAAGAACCAAATCGTTTGCCTTACGACGGCCATAAATTTCACTTACTAAATCGGTTACCAGAAAAGTGATAGGGTAAGGTAATAAACCTACTGAAATTTCAAAGTTGAACCATCCAAAAGGATTCCAGTAAAAAAACTTCTGGAAAATAAGGTTAGAAACTACCAGCGAGCATATAAATAATGCCGCAAGCACGAGATAAATGCGATTTGCTAGACGTAATTTAGAACCTTTAAGTGTCTTCATAATAAGTAGTAAAAGTAGTTTAAGAGTTGGTCATTATTCCTTAATTTGCTGCAAAAATTAAGAGCATCTCATTAAATCATAACCATAAGATATTCATTGCTTTAGGTAGTAATCTGGGCGATAGAAAGCAGCATTTACTAGACGCATCTCGTCTTATTGAGCGACGACTAGGTCTTGTGATTAAAACTGCTGGTGTTTATGAAGTTCCTGCTGCTGGATTTACAGGAGGCGATTTCTTAAATACTTGTATTCTGGTACATAGTCATAAAACTGCACAGGAAGCGATCACAATTCTTCAAGAAATTGAGCGTGAAATGGGTCGTAAACCTCGCAGCGGTGACACGTATGAAGATCGAGTAATTGATCTAGATATCGTTTTATTTGATGATGAAATAATAGACACAAATCACTTACAAGTTCCGCATCCTAGAATGCATGAACGCAATTTTGTGATGCAACCGCTTGTAGATATTGCTTATAAAATTGTTCATCCAGTTTTAGGTAAAAGCATGGTAGAACTTTCAAGCAACTTAGAGCCGTTAGAGAGAATGATGGATTTTGAAATTCCGCTTTCGCGAAAGCGGTATCCCATTCAAAACCTCAACTTTATAGCGGTAGAAGGAAATATAGGAAGTGGAAAAACGAGTTTGACGCATAAATTATCAGAAGATTTTAATGCCAAACAGGTACTGGAACGTTTTGCAGACAATCCTTTTTTGCCGCTTTTTTACGAGGATAAAGAACGTTATTCTTTCCCATTAGAAATGTCTTTTCTTGCAGATCGCTACCAGCAATTAAGTGATGATGTCGCACAGCAAGATCTTTTTAAAGAATTTACCGTAGCTGATTATTATGTGATCAAGTCGTTGATTTTTAGTGAGATTACTTTAAATAAGGAAGAGTTTTCTTTATACAAGCGACTGTTTAATATGATGTATAAAGAACTGGTGAAGCCAGATTTATATGTCTACCTCTATCAGACTGAAGACCGATTGCTAGAAAACATCAAAAAACGAGGTCGTGATTATGAGAAGAATATTGAGGCCAGTTACCTTTCTCAAATCCAGCAAGGCTATGCCGATTTTATAAGATCGCAACAAGAGCTAAAGGTAAAAGTTATCGATGTGACAGACCTTGATTTTGTAAATAATCAGGAGGATTATTTGAAGGTGCTGGAGTTGATTTTAGGGGAATAAAAAAACCGCTTTATTTCTAAAGCGGTTTTGACTTGTCAAATTATTGTATTTAAAAGACTACTTTTAAGAATCTTTGTGTTTTCCCATCATTACCTTTAGTAATAAAGCCGTTGCTGTCGATCAATTTTGAAGACTTTATACCCATGGCGATGTTGTCGCCCTTTTTTACATCTAAAATCTTTTTGTAACTTAAAACTCCTGCAGGATTGATTTGAATATTGAAAAGAGCAAGTTTTTTTTCTTTCTTTGATTTAAATATTAAATCACCTTTCTTGTCCTCTGCTGATTCAGAATTTAAGAACAGTTGTAAGGTTCCATCAACTAGGTAGCTGGAAAAGCTGTGAATGTCGATATATTTTCCTTGTGATTTTTGAGCTTTACTAATTACCTTGAAAAAATCAAGTTCTCCATTAGGTGTTATTTTAGTAACTAAAATATCATTGAAAACATAAGTATAGGAATAGCTCCATTGTCCTCTACTATTTACAGATGAATGTGTAATTATATAATCCTCCTCTCCTAAGAAATAGACACTTTTATCTGCTCCTATTAGCAAACTGTGACCTTTTAACTTCGTGTCTTGATTCTTCTTTTTTCTAGCAGTTTTACGTGCATTTGCATTACCATTAAGTTGACTAATCACCTCTTCAGTTAATGGGATTTTCTTAGAGTTTATTTTTTCAAGTGATTCCATGGAATATGTCGCACTATATACACCTTTAGTTCTTCCTTCTTTCTCATCGCTATAAAATGAGCCTATGAAAATCTCACCATCATGTACTAAAGCTGTAAGGTCATTAATAAACATATTATCTTCTTGAACTTTTTGAACGCTTACTTGATTCTCATTAACAAGAATAAATTCCATGTGGTAGTTTGCATCTTTCTCACCTCTCTTTTTTCTTTTCCCTTCTTTTCGTTTACCATCTTCATATTTTTTTGCAATCACCAATACATTTCCATTGTCATCTATATTGAAAGATAACATTTCCATCAATTTATCCTTTACTGCGATATCAATTTCTTTTGTATAAACTTGTTTGTATTCGCTATCTAAAACTACAATTTGATGTTTTTCTCTATTATTACCTTTACTTTTTAAGTCTCTGGAATAAACATAAAAATTTTCATTAACGGAGCTTTCAAACACACCGTAGACATCTATATCTCTCTTTTTTTCAGCACTGTTGAGAGCTATCATTGAAAATAGACCTCCGATTTGTATGGCCGATGCACGATCTGTCAAATCAAGATCTTCCAAATTAAAAATTTCTTCTTTTTCAATAAGTTCTTCATTTCCAAAGTCAACAGTAAAGGTTTTTGCAATTGATTTTTTAGTGTCAATACCTAATAAAATGAGTTCGTTATTTATGAATTTACCAGAATTAATCATAAATTTCTTTTCTGCATCAACATAATATTGTTTCTCATGATTCATATTAGAATCAAAAATATCGATAACAACTTTTTTAGTTGAATTTGCACGGTAGGCAATAGAATATATGGTTCCATCTGATTTGACAACGTTAAATAAGGTGTTGTTCCATTTCCCTTTTCCTTTGAAATCGTTTCCAAGTTTTACTGAATTTAGATTCTCATACTGGGCGGATGAGTGCATGGAAATAAAAAGGAGTGTTAGAAGGCAAAGAATGTTTTTCATTTTTTAAATCTTAATGTATATACCTAAAGAAAGGCTGGTTAAATTGAAGTTATTCTGTTTTTGTAAATGATATCCTAATTGTAGGTTAAAGCCATCAAATGAATAACCTACTGAGCCTTGAAATTTCAAATCACTTTTAATTTCATCAAAGGAATCAATATTAAAGGCATAACCTACATCTCCGTTTAAATAAACGTACTCTAGAAAATAGTATTTAATGGAGGCTTGTACAGGAATAAAATTCAGAGATTCTCCCTCTAAACCTTCTACGGAGACATTGTAAAGTTCTATACCAAGATTTGCTCCTAAGTATAGATTATCTGAAAGATCCCATAGAGGTCTCATTTCTACAGCAACCCCATAATTTGATATCGATTCTGAATCTTCACCAACGGGAAGTAAAGCCGAAATACCATAGGAACTTTCTTCAAATTGAGCATTTGCCTTAAACATTAATAAAATTGGAACAAAAAATAAAAGTTTCCGAAGCATAAATATCTCGTAAAGATTTCTTCACAAATAAAGTCTTCCTTAAAGTATTTAACAAAAAAAACCGCTTTAGAAATAAAGCGGTTATTAACAATTTATTAATTATTTTCCTACAAGTCGAACTTAATTCCTTGTGCAAGAGGTAATTCTGTTGTGTAGTTAATGGTGTTCGTTTGTCTTCTCATGTACACTTTCCATGCGTCAGATCCTGACTCGCGTCCACCACCGGTATCTTTTTCACCACCGAAGGCACCACCTATCTCTGCACCACTGGTTCCTATATTCACGTTTGCGATACCACAATCAGATCCTGCATGAGATAAGAAACGCTCTGCTTCTCTCAAATTGTTAGTCATGATGGCACTAGATAAACCTTGTGCAACACCATTTTGTAATTCTAGAGCATTTTCTACATCACCAGAGTATTTCAATAAATACAATACCGGAGCAAAAGTCTCATGTTGTACGATTTGCATATCGTTAGTAGCCTCTGCAATAGCAGGTTTTACATAACAACCGCTTTCATAACCATCACCAGAAAGTACGCCACCTTCTACAAGTATGTTACCACCTTGTTTTACAACTTGCTCTAGTGCGTTGTTGTAACCAGCTACAGCATCTGTGTCGATTACTGGACCTACGTGATTGTTTTCATCTAATGGATTTCCTATTTTAAGCTGTCCATAAGCTGCTACTAGAGCGTCTTTTACTTTGTCGTACATAGACTCATGAACAATCAAACGTCGTGTAGAAGTACAGCGCTGTCCAGCGGTTCCTACTGCTCCAAATACCGCACCTATTACCGTCATTTTAACATCAGCATCTGGAGTCACGATGATGGCATTATTACCGCCTAATTCTAGTAATGATTTACCTAGACGTTCTCCTACTTTACTAGCTACTATTCTACCCATACGAGTAGAACCTGTTGCACTAATAAGTGGCACACGTTTATCGGTAGTCATCATTTCACCTACTTTGTAATCTCCATTAATTAAACAAGAGATTCCTTCTGGCAAGTCATTATTTTTAAGAACTGTAGCTATAATATTTTGACAAGCAACACCACAAAGAGGCGTTTTTTCACTTGGTTTCCAGATACAAACGTCTCCACAAATCCAAGCTAGTGCTGTGTTCCATGCCCAAACAGCTACTGGAAAGTTAAATGCACTGATAATTCCTACTATTCCTAATGGGTGATATTGCTCATACATTCTATGTCCAGGACGTTCAGAATGCATAGTTAATCCATGAAGTTGACGAGATAAACCAACAGCAAAATCACAGATATCAATCATTTCTTGTACTTCTCCTAGACCTTCCTGGTATGATTTA
>CAZBCH010000048.1:0-4779 GCA_964490235.1 uncultured Flavobacteriaceae bacterium
GGTATTTATCTGGAAAATTACTGAGTCTGAAGCCTTTTTAAGATCAGGAATTGAACTTTCTGAGAATTCAAAAGACAGACTTTTTACAATGAGCTCAGAATTGCACAGGCGTGGATTTTTAAGTATTAGGCATCTTTTAAAACATGCAGGATATACAGATCTAGATTTATACTATTCAGAGCATGGAAAACCTCATCTTACAGATGATAAATATATTTCCATAACACACAGTTTTGAATTTACTGCAATTATCATAAGCGATGTTACAGTAGGTATCGACATTGAGAAACAACGTGAGAAAATAATGCGTATAGCTCCTAAGTTTATAGGTTATGAAGAGGAGTTTGTAAAATCTATACAGGATCCGGTGAAAGAGCTCACTGTAATTTGGGGAGCAAAGGAGTCTATGTATAAATTGTATGGAAAAAAGGGATTAGGATTTAAAGCCCACTGTCTAGTTGCTTCATTTAAAATGGAAGATCTTAATACAGTCGCTCGTATTGTTTACGAGCAGGATAACCTCAAATTTGACGTATTTTTTGAAGAGGTAGAAAATTTCATGTTAGCGTATGTAATTCCATCTAGGAATGAATAAAATTCTTAAAAGCATTGCGCAATCAAATCGCAGTCTTGCTATTCTTATAGATCCAGAAAAGATGGAAGTGGATACGGTTTCCGCTTTCGCGAAAGCGATATCCATTACCATTTCTTCTCTTCAAAAGAAGCTACAAATAGATCATTTTTTTTTCTTTGTAGGTGGTAGTACAATGGGAGAAACAAAATTTGATTTATGGATAAAGATTTTAAAGGAAAATACTAAGATACCGATTGTTATTTTTCCAGGTTCTCACAATCAATTATCAGAGTATGCCGAAGGATTACTATTTCTTAATCTGATTTCTGGAAGAAATCCTGATTACCTTATTGAGCAACAAGTAACAGCGGCTAGAAAGTTAAGGAAAACTAGCTTAGAAATTATTCCTACTGGCTACCTATTAATAGATGGTGGGAAAGAAACTGCGGTACAACGTGTTTCTAAAACCCAACCTTTATCCCAAAGTCTTGTTTCTAGCATAGTTGATCATGCATTTGCTGGCCAGCTCATGGGAAATGATATCATCTATTTAGAGGCTGGTAGTGGAGCTTTTAAGTCTGTTTCTCCTACAATCGTACGTAAGGTGAGTAATCAAATTAACGTACCTTTAATCGTGGGCGGCGGATTGAGAACTTTAGGACAAATTGAAGAGATATATGAAGCTGGCGCACAAATGGTGGTTATAGGAACAGCTATAGAAGAAAATATCAACTGGAAAGGCTAGCTTTGTAGAGCTACAAAAAAGAAAGAAAATGAAAGCATCCATTGAATTGACCATGTCGCCTCTTCAAGACGATTATGAGCAACATATCATTGATTTTATCAAAAAATTACGCGAGTCAGAATTTGAGGTCCTGGAAAACCCTTTAGCCACACAAATTTATGGTGACTTTGAAGCTATGATGGCATTTTTAAGTAAAGAAATGTCTCGAAGTATGGAAGAAACTAGAGCTGTTCTTTTCTACATGAAGGTAGTAAAAACAGACCGACATGATTACGAACCATTTTTTTAATGGAGATTATAGAATTTCTTTTTGGTCAGTATCGAGAGTATAGTGCGGTACATATTGTTCTAGAAGCTATTGCAATAATTGCAAGTATTGTAAGTGTGTTGTATTCAAAAAAGAATAACATACTCGTGTTTCCTTATGGAATAATTAGTACCGGGATATTTATCTATTTACTCGAGGAATGGAACCTAATAGGAGATATGATTATAAACGTCTACTATTTTGTAATGAGTATTTATGGATGGTATATCTGGACTCGAAAAGATGAAAATACAATAGTAACTCCTATATCAGAAACAAATAAAATAGAATGGCTCAAAGCCTTAATTCTTTTTGTGGTCTCAGGTGTTTGTGTTTATTTTATTTATTGGAAATTTGATCGCTTTGAAAACTGGGTCAGTTATATTGATATTTTAACCACCAGCATTGCATTTGTAGGAATGTGGTTAATGGCATTGCGCAAGATTGAATATTGGCTTGTTTTACTAATTGCAAATGTTATTTCAGTTCCATTATATTTTTATAAAGGTTATGGTCTAACAGCATTATTATTTATATTTCTATCAATCATTGCCTGGTTAGGTTATCTAGAATGGAAAAAATACCTGAACAAAAAGCCTTTAACGGTTTAAAAATAGTTCTTTATGGACCAGAAAGTACTGGTAAAAGTACACTTGCACGTCAACTTGCTACTCATTTTAAAACTGTAAAAGTGGATGAGTTTGCTAGAGGGTATTTACAAGAAAAATATGATATCTCTGGTGAAATATGTGCTTATGAAGACTTAGTACCCATTACCATAGGACAACGCCTTGCAGAAAATGATGCCGTATCTATAGCAAACCAATTTCTATTTTGCGATACAGACGCCCTAGAGACCTACGTGTATTCTCAAGTCTATTTTAACAAAGTGCCGCTTGAAATAAAAGAAGCCGTAAGAAAAAGCAATTATGACTTATATTTACTTCTTGATGTTGATGTCGCATGGACTCCAGATGATTTACGGGATAAGCCAGACGACAGAAGCGAGATGTTCCGATCATTTGAAAAAGGATTATTAGAATTTGAAAAGAGTTACATTATAATACAAGGAACAGGAAAAACACGATTTACGAATGCTTTAAAAGCAATTCAAAATTTGAC
Organism: uncultured Flavobacteriaceae bacterium; assembly: GCA_964490235.1. GTDB lineage: Bacteria > Bacteroidota > Bacteroidia > Flavobacteriales > Flavobacteriaceae > Nonlabens. The sequence continues at coordinate 2,749 of CAZBCH010000048.1, forward strand.
CTACTAGATGAATCTTTCAGAAAAACAAATAGAGCAATTAGAGAAAAAGGGTATCTCTGAAAACTTGCTTAGATTACAATTGGAGCGTTTTCAAAAGGGCTTTCCTGTGGTGAAATTAGATCGTCCAGCAATTGTAAATGATGGTATTGTGCCTTTGAACAAGCTCGATCAAGAAAATTTAGTAAATCATTATGAAGAACGTGTTTCAAATCTAACTGTTATTAAATTTGTCCCTGCTAGTGGTGCTGCAACTCGCATGTTTAAATTTTTGCATGAATTACTTAATAATTTTAATCCGCAGGAGGATTCTTTAAATAGTTACATCAATAGCAATAAAGCTCAAGAGTTATTTACCTTTTTTGTAGGCATGGAAAAACTTCCTTTCTACAAAGCCATAATTAAATCTTTAAAGGATAAACATAAAGACTGGTTGTCAAAACCTGTTCAAGCAAAGAAACTATTGTTTATTAAAGAAATGCTACTAGAAGATGGGTTTAACTTTGCTGCTATGCCTAAAGGACTTGTTCCTTTTCATAAGTATAAAGATCATACCGCAACAGCATTTGAAGAACATCTATTTGAGGCCTGCATCTATGCAAAAAGTCAAGATATAGCTCGACTTCACTTCACTATCGCACCAGCATTTAAAGATCATTTCAATGATGAGTTTGCCCGCATTCAAAAAATAGTAGAGCGCAAGACAAAAGCAAAATTTGATATTAGTTTCTCTTATCAATCTTCAAGTACAGATACTATTGCTGTAGATCAAAATAATGAAGCTATTGTATTAGAAGACGGTTGTTTGTTTTTCCGTCCTGCTGGGCATGGTGCGTTACTTGAAAATCTTAATCGACTAGATGCAGATATTATATTTATAAAGAACATTGATAATGTGACTACATCTGCTCACGAGCAACATATAGGACATTATAAAAAAACTTTAGCAGGCTACCTTCTTAAAATTCAAGAACAAGTATTTAATTACTTACGTCTTTTAGAATCAGGAAAGGTTGATGCAGCCACAAAAGCTGATATAGAAAAATATTTAACAAACCACTTAGATGCAGTTTTACCTAATGGATATAGAAAATATGCACCAGAATATCAGTTAGAATACTTATTTAATCAACTCAATAGACCTTTGCGCGTTTGCGGAATGGTAAAAAATGAAGGAGAGCCAGGTGGTGGCCCATTTTGGGTCGTTAATAGTAATGGCGAGCATTCTCTTCAAATTGTGGAAAGTGCTCAAATAGATAACAACAACAAAAAACAAAAAGATATCGCAAAAAAAGCGACACATTTTAATCCAGTAGATCTTATCTGTAGTGTACGAGACTATCAAGGCAACAAGTTTGATTTAATGAAGTTTTGCGATCCAGAAACTGGATTTATTACCTATAAAACTCGCAATGGTATTAAGATAAAGGCACAAGAGCTTCCAGGATTATGGAATGGCGGCATGGCTTGCTGGAATACTATTTTTGTTGAGGTGCCACTAAAGACTTTTAACCCTGTAAAAACAGTAAATGATTTGCTTAAACCTGCACATCAATTAAAATAATGGATGTAGGCATATTACATAAAGAAGTGCAGTATAAAGCAGTCGCAAGTAGTGGTCCAGGTGGTCAGAATGTCAATAAAGTAGCTACAAAAGTGCAGCTTTATTTCGATGTTTTAAATAGTCTCGCTTTCGCAAAAGCGGAACAAGAAAGAATCATCACTAAACTAAAAAATCAACTCACAAAAGACGGAATGTTAATCATTGGTTGTCAAGACTCAAGAAGCCAAGCAAAAAACAAAGAACTAGCGTTTAAAAAACTGATTAACTTATTATCTCAAGCTGCACAAAAACCTAAAATCAGGAAAAAGAGAACGATTCCCAAAGCGGTCAAGCGCAAAAGACTCAATGATAAGAAAAAGCATAGTGAGAAAAAGCAAGAGCGCAATTACCGTTATTAAATAAAACTCTACAGTTATTAATTATAATAAATTGAGAAAAGTACCTTATATGAAAACTATTTTTTATTTACT
>CAZBCH010000049.1:0-13389 GCA_964490235.1 uncultured Flavobacteriaceae bacterium
ATTACTGTATTACCTAAATCTCGTAGATTTTTGAGGACTTTAATCAATCTTTTAGTATCACTTGGATGTAATCCTATACTAGGTTCGTCCAGAATATACATACTACCTACTAGACTACTACCTAATGATGTAGCCAGATTAATACGTTGTGATTCACCACCTGAAAGACTATTAGATTTGCGATTTAAGGTTAAGTAATCTAATCCTACATCAGATAAAAAAGCGAGTCGATTATTAATTTCAATCAGTAGTCTATTGGCAATGTCTCGATCGTTTTGACTTAATTCTAGTTTTTCAAAGAATGGTACTAATTCTTTGATAGGCATTGTTACTAAATCTGTAATGGTAACTCCAGCAATTTTTACATAGTTGGTTTCTTTTCTTAAACGAGCACCTTTACAATTACTACATTTTGTTTTGCCGCGATATCGAGAAAGCATGACACGATTTTGAATTTTGTAAGCTTTAGCCTCGAGTTCTTCAAAGAACGAGTGTATACCTTCAAAATACTGGTTTCCATCCCAAACAATTTGTTTTTGTTGATCTGTTAATTCAAACCATGGTCGGTGTATCGGAAAATCAAATTTACTTGCGTTTTTAATAAGCTGATTATTATAATATGACATGCTTTCACCACGCCAAGGAAAAACCGCTTGTTCATAAATCGATAGCGCAGTGTTAGGTATAACCAGATCTTCGTCAATCCCTATCACATCACCATATCCTTCACATTTAGGACAGGCGCCATAAGGATTATTGAAACTAAACAAATGTGGATTAGGTTCAAGAAACTCCATTCCATCCAGTTCAAATTTATTTGTGAATTCACGTACCTTACTACCGTCTAAATATTCAATATATGCTACACCTTTACCTTCAAAGAAAGCTGTATCTATAGCATCTGCAAGGCGATTATAAAAATCTTCATCATTGCGCACAATTATTCGATCCACTACAATTTTTACATCATCCTTTTTAGAATATGATAAATTTTCTTCGTCAATTCTATGTACAGAATCATTAATTTTAATACGTGTGTAACCTTGTTGTTGAAGGACCTGAAGCTGTTCTGCAATGTCTCGTTTACCTTTTACAATAAGTCTTGTTGTTAGTAAAAGTTTAGAGCCTTCTTCTTGTTGTTTTACATAATTAACAACATCTGTAACCGTATCTTTTTTTACTTCATCACCAGATATAGGAGAATAGGTACGACCTATGCGCGCAAATAACAACTTGAAATAATCATAAATCTCAGTGGTTGTACCTACAGTAGATCGCGGATTTGTTGAATTTACCTTTTGCTCGATAGCTATTGCAGGAGCAATACCTTTTATATATTCTACTTTAGGTTTGTTTAAACGACCTAAAAACTGCCTAGCATAAGAAGATAAACTCTCCACGTAGCGACGCTGCCCTTCGGCATACAAGGTGTCAAATGCTAGAGATGATTTACCGCTTCCAGATAAACCTGTAATCACAACAAGTTTATTTCTAGGAATAACTGCGTTTAAACTCTTGAGGTTATGAAGTTCAGCCCCTTTAATAAGAATGTTCTTTTTAGGACTAAGTTGATCTATATCGGCAAACAATTTTGTTTCAGGCATAAGTACAAAGATAAGTGTGAGTATTTGCTTGAAAGAATTGAATATTGTAATTTAAATGTTAAATTAAGTTATTAAACTTTGGATAAGTGGAATAAATGTTGCTATATTTATCCCGTTAACATTTTTTAAACACTCTGCGTATAGTATAACATTACTTTAAAAATCTGATCAAGGACTCAAATACTGAGATCAATTAAGTTGTTATATTATGAATATTGAAAATGTACAAGATGCTGTTTTGGTTAAACAGTATATTAATGGAAGCGAGAAAGGACTTGAAATTTTAATCACTCGCCACAAACAAAGAATCTACAGTTTTATTTTTTCTAAGGTAATGGATCGTGATATTACCGAAGATATTTTTCAAGACACTTTCATTAAGGTTATTCGTACCCTTAAGAAAGGTAAGTATAATGAAGAAGGTAAGTTTTTACCATGGGTAATGCGTATTGCTCATAATCTTGTTATCGACCACTTTAGACGTAATAAGCGTATGCCTAAATTTCAATCACGTAATGATTTTGACATTTTTGATGTCATAAGTGATGGAGAAGAAAGTATGGAGTACGATATGATTACAAATCAAATGCATGAAGATGTACGCAAGCTAGTTGAAGAATTACCAGACGATCAGAAAGAGGTTCTTACCATGCGTATTTTTAAAGAAATGTCTTTTAAAGAGATTGCTGCATGTACAGATGTGAGTATTAATACTGCACTAGGTAGAATGCGATATGCACTAATCAATTTACGTAAGGTGATTGATAAACACAATATTGTTTTAACTAGGTAAATAGGAAAAAACGATTTTTTGTATAATAAAAGACCATAAAGCTCGTTTTATTGAAAACTTACTTAATAAACTAGCATGGCAAAACTCTACAATGAATCATTACAAGAACCAGTGAAACCTACAGGTCCAAAAGTAGAAACAATTAATTTTCTACTCAACTTTTCAAAAGCATTAAGTGTTACGCAATATAAGAATATGACGTTTGAAACGCTTAACAACTGACATCTAACCAGTGTCAATTTTTGTTTTCAATTTGAAAACCCATTCTCAAAGCTACAGAGAATGGGTTTTCTCTTTTAAGCTATATACAGCGGTAATAAACTGGTACTTATACTTTACAAGTAGCTTAGCAATAGTATCATTAAATCAAAGTAATGTAATTTAAGTTTCCTGAATACTGCTTGTAATAAATATATTGATTATTAAATATTCCTTAATGTACAGCAGGTTAAGCCTATAGAAATCAAACATTATAAATCATAAAATATTATTATGCTACTTATTATAAATTCATATAAAAACTTATGAGTTAATCTTCTTTATTTTGCACCGTTAAAAAAATATTCGATGAAAAAAATCACAATTGCAAAAGGAGATGGTATAGGTCCAGAAATCATGGACGCAACTCTTAAAATTTTAACCGCAGCAAATGCTCCTATAGAATGGGACGAGGTTGCAATAGGTGAACAAGTTTACTTGTCAGGTAATACTACTGGTATATCAAAAGAGGCTTGGGACACCATCAGAAAAAACAAAGTTTTTCTCAAGGCTCCTATAACAACACCTCAAGGAAAAGGCTACAAAAGTTTAAACGTAACCTTACGTAAAACCTTGGGTTTATTTGCAAACGTTAGACCGTGTAACAGTTTTTCTCCTTACATAGCAACAAAGCATCCTAAAATGGATGTAGTAATTGTGAGAGAGAATGAAGAAGATTTGTACGCAGGAATAGAGCACCGTCAAACTGATGAGGTTTATCAGTGTCTCAAGTTGATTACACGTCCAGGATGTGAGAAAATAGTGAGATATGCATTTGAGTATGCAAAGTTATACAATCGTAAAAAAGTAAGCTGTTTTGTGAAGGATAACATCATGAAACTAACCGATGGTTTATTTCATAATGTATTTAAGGAAATTGCAAAAGAATATCCTGAAATTGAATCTGATAGCTGGATTGTTGATATTGCAGCTGCAAAAATCGCAAATGAGCCAGAGCTCTTTGATGTTGTCGTACTACCTAATTTATATGGAGATATTGTATCAGATATAACGGCTGAAATTTCTGGTTCAGTAGGTCTTGCAGGATCATCAAACATAGGTGAAGAATGTTCTATGTTTGAAGCTATACACGGATCAGCCCCTTTAATTGCCGGTAAGAAAATCGCAAATCCTTCTGGATTGTTAAGAGGTGCTGTCATGATGTTAAATCATTTAGGAATGCAAGAGGTGGCCATGAAAATTAAAAATGCATGGTCTTGTACGATAGAAGAAGGAATTCATACAGCAGATGTATATAAAGAAGGTACAAGTAAACGTCTCGTAAATACTATGGAATTTGCCGATGCCGTTATTGAACGCTTGGGTAAAAAACCAAAACAATTACCAGAGGTACGTTATGATACTAATGCAAAAATTACCATTAAAAAATATGAACGTCCTGTACCACAATTTAAAAAACTTGTAGGAGTTGATGTCTTCATAGACTGGAAAGGTAATAGCCCAGATCTACTGGCAGATCTATTAACAAAGGCAAACAATGGTCTAGAATTAAAAATGATTACAAATCGAGGTGTTAAAGTCTGGCCTAACGGTTTTGACGAGACTTTCTGTACAGATCATTGGAGATGTAGGTTTGAAAAAAGCACAGATTTAAAAGATCCTTCAAATAGAGATATTGTAAAGCTATTGACTAATATTGGAGACCTTGATCTAGACGCTATTAAAACTGAAAACCTATACGAGTTTGATGGACAATTAGGCTATTCATTAGGGCAAGGACAGTAAAATAATTAAATATTACAAAAAAAAGCAGCTTATTATTAAGCTGCTTTTTTAATAGGTATTAGGAATAGCATTTATTCCTTAAACAGATCAATAGTTATTTGCTTCATTTCTGATACAAAAGCGGTCCATTCTTTCTCAAGAAAGGATTTTGATCCTGCATTGACTTCTTTTGCAAGAGCAGCGGCTTGATTGTACAATTGCTCCTCAGTTGCGGTTTGAGATCCTTGACGGCTACCTATATAACTACTAGCACTACCTATTCTATTCATAACAGTTACTTCAGGATTGCGAGTGATACCTTGGCGTTCATCTGGCGTACCGAAATATTTATTCTGTAGTTTTTCTATTTGTTTAACAATGGAGTCCGTTGCTTTTATTTGATCTTTAAACTTCTTTTTATCTTGTGAATTCAAGAGCTTTTTAAAGTTTTCTGCGGTTTCTTTGTTTTTTGCTAGTTGTGATGTTACGGCTTCGACTTCCATAATCAGGCCTTGCAGCTTTTCTTGTGCAGCACGCTGTTCTTTGCGATTTGCCATAGAGAACTCGTCTATTCTTGGATCTTCCATGACCTCAATCATCTGCTCGCTGGTCATTTCTCCATAGTGCAATACTGCTTTATAAGTTCCTGGTAAGACATCATTTCCTCCTGGTTCCCTTTTAGAATCCCTTATTCTTCTTGATGGATAATCTATCCCTTTTTCATCTAATCTCCATGACCATTCGTGTATTCCTTTTTCCTTAGGAATTTTACTACTCAAAGTTCTTATCAATTCATTACCATCGTAAATTTTCAGAAATAGTGAATCTGTTTTTACAGTATCATTTTTAGCCTTTAGATCTTTATCAAAATAATATTTAAATCTTCCTATAGGACGTGCTCGATTTTCACCATGAAACATTGCATCTGCACCAAATCTACTTCCTGTAGGTTGCTGATAACGGGCAAAATAGGCCGTAGGAGGCTCGTATAATTCTATTGCTTTTCTTTGTTTCGCTTTCGCGAAAGCTTTAAAAGGTTCTAAATCATCGAGTACCCAAGCTGCTCTACCGAAGGTACCAATTACTAGGTCATCCTCACGTGGATGAATGACTAAATCTTTAACTGACACTGTAGGGAAACCGTTAGTATATTTTGTCCAATTTTCTCCTGCATCTATACTCACATAAAGGCCATCGTCAGTACCTAGAAACATCAAATTATTTTCTTCTGGATGCTCAATAATACTTAATGCATAGCTTATCACATCACCTTTTTCTACAATACGTGTCCAGCTTTTACCATAATTTGTTGTGCGATATGCATAAGGTTCAAAGTTAAATCTACGGTAATCGTTTGCAACGAGTAGCGCATGACCTTTTTTAGATTTAGAAGCTTTGATTTGTGTTATCCAGCTACCTTCTGGTAATCCTTTCAATCCCTTGGTAATATTCTCCCAGCTTTCTCCACCGTTTTTAGTGATATGAACAAGTCCATCATCACTACCTACATAGAGGACATCTTTTTCTACAGCACTAGGTTCGATGACTAGAATCGTAGTATGATTCTCTGCACCAGTGGCATCCATAGTAAGCCCACCAGATTCTGATTGTTTTTGTTTTTCAGGATCGTTAGTAGTTAAATCTGGAGAGATTACTTCCCAAGTCAGGCCTTTATCGGTGGACTTGTGTACAAACTGGCTTCCAAAATATAGTGTTGAACTATCGAACGGATCCATATTTATGGCTGCATTCCAGTTGAATCTTAAATCAACATTTGCATCAGGATGTGTAGGACGCACGCTGTAGTTATTACCAGTTTGCCAGTCATAACGACTCACAAATCCTTGCTGGCTCATAGAATAACCGAATCTATTATTATCAGGATCTGGTACTACATCAAATCCATCTCCAAAACTAATTTCTTGCCAGTAACTATTTCTTATGCCTTGCGCTCTCCACGAGTAAGCAGGACCGCGCCAGCTACCGTTATCTTGCATACCACCATAAACATTATAAGGAGTTTCCATATCTACATTGATGTGGTAGAATTGTGCCACAGGAAGGTTGCCTATAAAACGCCATGTTTTACCTCGATCACGAGAGATGTTAAGTCCGCCATCATTACCATCGATCAAGAATTTACCATTTTTAGGATGCACGTACCATGCGTGGTGATCTGGATGTACTCCATTATTTGCTCCATAGGCAGGCATTAATTGTGTAAAGTTTTTACCGCCATCTTCAGAAACATTTACATAAGTAAATACAGAATAAACTCTGTTTTCATTTTGAGAATCTACATAGATCTCAGAATAGTAGAAAGGACGATTTCCTATATCACTTTTGTTATTGATCATTTTCCAGTTGAAACCACCATCGGTAGATTTGTATAACGCATTTTTCTTTGCTTCAACTAGGGCATAAACGACGTTAGGCTCACTAGGAGCGATGGCGACACCTATGCGGCCTAGCTCTCCTTTAGGCAACCCATCTTCTTCGGTTATTTTTTTCCAATTCTCACCACCATCGTGAGTCATGTAAAGACCAGAGCCTTCTCCACCAGACTTAAAAAACCATGGATCGCGTTTGTGTTCCCACATGGCAGCGATTAACTTATTAGGATTAGTAGGATCCATCACAAGATCTGCCGCACCAGATTTATCGTTTGTATAAAGTATTTTCTTCCAAGTTTTACCACCATCTATAGTTTTAAAAACACCACGTTCTGGATGAATTCCCCATGGAGAACCTATCGCTGCTGCATACACCACATCTGGATTTGTAGGATCGATCACCACACGATGAATGTTACGTGTTTTTTCCAGTCCCATACGTTTCCACGATTTTCCAGCATCAAGAGATTTGTAAATTCCCTCGCCACCATTCAATGAATTACGTGGATTCCCTTCACCAGTTCCTACCCATATCACGCTAGGATTAGACTGTTGTACAGCAACAGCTCCTACAGAAGCGGTTTCTTGATCATCAAAAATAGGATCCCATGTAATACCGCCATTTTCAGATTTCCACAAGCCACCGCTGGCTGTTCCTGCATAGATAATTTCTGGATTATCGTGGACTACGTCTATAGAGGTCACACGACCAGACATGCCTCCAGGACCTATGTTTCTAGGTTTTAGATTTTTAATAAGTTCTAAGTCTAATTTTTGAGCATTTGTGGTTGCTGCGATACAGAGCAACACGAGAAATAAAAGTCTTTTCATTTTTGGTTTTTCTTAAAGACCTAAAGATAAAACCTATGCTTGAGAAGAACGAGAAACCTATTGATTTTATTTTTTTCCCTTTTGTTCCCTTCTTTTTTCTCCATCTCCATTAATCTTATCCCAAGCCTTTTTAGTGAGAATAACCAAGGTCTCTTTTTCAAGATCAAGAATAGAAACATATTTTTTACTCATCACTATATGTTGACCTATCCGAGTGTAATTTTTATAAAGTAACAAAGTACAAACATCAGTAACATCAATAAAGTCTGAAACCACGTGAGAATGTACAGAAGAAATAGCGTTTTTATTTTCTTCATAATTAAAAGGTATCAAGCTTTTATGTAGTTGAACTCGTTTTTTAATTTTGTTCTTTTTGTTAAAAGTCAGTTTATAATCGTTTCCTAATAACATTTTTGGCTCAGAACTTCCAGAAATGATATAAACTTTTTTTTCTCCTTCATAAATCATAGGAATCAAATTGGGATTTACCCTTTCATAGAATTTGTAAAAGCCATCTTCATTAGCCACCATATCTTCATAAGCAGCAACTCTAATTTTCAATAAAGCAGTTTCTTGCGTAGTAAATTCTAGATTTTCAGTATCGACAAATAGTCTTTCTGGCACGGGAACTCCTTTAAAAAGGTAGCGAGCAAGAAGCTTATTTTCTTCACCATAAAATACCGTAATGGCCTCGTCATTTTTATTCACATAAGAAAAATAACCTCTTATATCTTTGCGTTGATCTGGATAAGTAGCAAGAAAATGATCTGTTGCGTGCCAAGACGCTTGCTCCATGACCAAAAGTTCCTTGGCTTCTTTTAAAATTTCATCAGCTTTTTTTTGAAGGTTTTGCGCTGATGAAAATATAGATAGAAATAGAAAAAGGCTGGTGAGTACTAGTTTCATGAAGTTTATTTTCCATAAAGATAAATGCTATCTCGCTTTCGCGAAAGCGGAACAACAATAAAAATCATTTGACTGTTTTAATAAGCCCAAATGTTAGAAACTATCCTTACCTAATTAATTATAATTTCAGATATCGTCATTTTAAACTAAATAAATCAATTTAATCTACTTTTTTCCTCCACGGCGGATTTTTTCTATTCTCGCCTGCGCGATACAGAACTAAGTGATTCCCATCTGGATCAAATAAATGAGCTTCTCTCCATAACCAAGATTGATCTTCTGGATCTGACTCAAACACGATACCTTGTGTTTTAAGGTGTGCCACTTTTTTATCCAGATCGTCACATTCAAAGAATATTTTAACACCAATTCTTTGAGGGAATTGATCTACAACAGCAATGCTTAAAGTTGCATCTCCATGAGGAAATTCAAACCTTGCATAAGCATCGTGAGTGTGAACAATTAAATTTAAACCTAACAACTCGTAAAACTTAATTGATTTATGAATATCTAAAACTGGTAAGGTGATTTGATTGAAATTCATTGAAGACTATTTACTAGTTTCCCAAGTTACATCAATTAGTGATATGATTTTATCTTGCTCGTACTCGCCATATTTGGAGTAAAATGATCCATCTGGTCTCAGAATCATATAATTTCCACAAGTACGTGCGTTTTCAAAAAGATATTTTTTTAAAAAATCTGCACTTTCTTGATATACGTTCTTTTTATCGAGTTGGTATTTCTTTTCGGCTATAAAAAATTGCTCCGTAAGATCGAGTTGTTGAAGTCTTTTTGCGTAGTCGCTATCATTTATATAGGAGTCTGCACAGGATTTGTCACCATTTACAGGCGCTACAAAGTAATTGATTACAATGGTAGAATTTGTATTAACACTTTTACCAGTAAGTTTTTTCAAATATTTTCGTACTTCCACAAGTCGCTCTTTTGTCAAAGTACCTTTTTCTCTTTTTAAAATAAGCCTTCCTACATAAGCACTGTCTTCTTCTTTATATTTATAATCATAACCGAAGGACATCGCCTTCTTGGCAAATTCTTCTTTTGTTATAGATGTTCCTTTATTATTAAAAAAGTAGCTAGGCTTATCAATTACAGGTTGTGAAAAACAAACTGTATTTAATAGAAGTACGACGATTGTTGTAAAAACTATAAAACGACAATTATCTAATTTGATCATATGTAAAAACAGTAGGGCAGAAGGTTATTACCCTATGGTATAACACCAAATGTATATGAATTTAAAACAGAAATTAAATCTTTAATTTAAAATTATGATTCTCGTGGATTAGAAATAAAAATTATTTTTTGAATTATTTCCACATGCTATTACCAAAAGGTTTGAGCTCGTTACTACCTATAAATTCTTCATAACTTCTATTGGGAAAATTCATTCTAGAAGATCTACCATTTAACCTGATATCTTCTAAACAACGGGCTAGAAGTGGTTCATTTTCATCTCCTAAGATTCCTAAATTTTCAAAGTCTTCTTGTTGAGCTATATCTGGTAATAATCCATCAAAATAATCGGTATTTCCTACAGAGTTTAAACTTTTAAGAACTAGTGGTTGCATCGCATAACGGTGTGCAGGATTGGCACCATTTCTTCTAAAATTTGGACTGTCATAAAGTGTTACACTGGCTTGAAATTTCCCTGCTGTATCATCACCTACTTGCACGACGTCAATATACGGATCTAAAGAATTAATGACTAACTCACTCGCACTCGCAGTACTTCTGGTCGTGATGATATGAACCTTATCAAGGTCTAAACTGTTAAGGTTTGTTCCTGAATTAGTTTGATTTTTAAAGAAATTAATTAAATCTTGTGGCGAATTTGCTGTTAATTGAGTTTGAATATCAGGATTCCATTCTTCTGTAGAGAATACATCAGTCACTGGATTTCCAGAAATTAAACTACCTAGAATAATAGCTGTATTTACAGAGCCACCTCCATTATATCTTAGGTCTAGCACTAAATGCGTCACGCCTTGAGCTCTAAAATCGCCAAAAACATTATTAAGCTGCTCGTCAAACTGTGATAAAAATCCAGTGTACATCAAGTAGCCCACTTTTTGAGTTCCTTGATCAATTACATTAGTAATTAAAATAGGGTCTTCTTGATTCACCTCTTTGGTAAGTGTAATTTCTGTACCATTTGAAGTGGTTATACCATTATTTAAATTAGCTAGACCAATAGTATAAACATCCTGAGCTAGTAAGGTTCTAATATTCTCTCTGGTCATTCTAATGCCACCTATGGTATTAAAAATCATTCCTCGAGTAACGCCTTCTCTTTCAGCACTAGTGTTGGGTTGAACATATCTTACATATCCATAAATATCTGTGGCGCTTCCTGCTTCTGCTACTGTACCGAATTCCATTCCAGTGGTTAAGGAGTTACCGGATAAAATATTCTCAAGTGCCACATAATCATCAAATATGACACTGAAACGATCTGTTCTCGCTCGATCAAAGACTAGTGTTTCAAAAAACTCTTCTGGCGAGTCGTATTGCGCATGAAAAGCTTCTAATTCGGCAATGGTTGCAAAACGATCATCTGCCAACACATCTATTTGCGGCTTGTATAAATAAAAGGCATTCATGCCTCGATAGACAAAATTGTTTATCTCGCTTTTCCCTGCAAAAACGTCATCATTATCCTGAAAACAGCTTGATAGTGTTATTATAGCTAATAATGTAAAAAATATATACTTAAAAAATTTATTCATCTATTTGCTTATTTTGATGTAAAATTAAAGAAAACATGTCACAAAAGATAAATGAATCTATTCAACTCAGGCAGTCTCATGATTTCATGAATGTTTTAAAGTGAAACAGACATAGTTGAATTTCTGTAAGTGCCCACCTTTAAATCGGTAATTACCTAGCAATTTTAAAGATTCCTTTTCCTTCTACACCTATGTAGATCATTCCATCAGGACCTATTTTCACATTGCGCAAGCGACCTATTCCGTCTACTAGTTTCTCTCTTTTAGTGACTCCTTTATCATTAACGTACAACATCTCTAAATATTGGAACTTTAAAGAACCTACGAGATAATTACCGTTCCAGTTTTTATAAGCTTCGTTATCAATAATGGCAAAACCGCTAGGCGCAATACTAGGTACCCAATAATAGAACGGTTGTTCCATTCCTTCTTTAGCAGTACTCTCTGCAAACTTGCCGCCGCCATAGTTTTCTCCATAGCTGATTACCGGCCAGCCGTAATTACGTCCAGCTTTTATAAAATTGATCTCGTCGCCACCTTGTGGTCCATGTTCATGAGCGATAATTGCGCCGGTTGCAGGGTGAACAGTCATCCCTTGTGGATTCCTGTTTCCATAGGTGAAAGCAGCAGTTTTTGCTCCATTTACGTCTACAAAAGGATTGTCTTCTGGAATACGGCCGTCATCATGAATTCGATATATTTTACCACCATCTCTAGTTAAATCTTGTGGATTCACATCTCGTTCTCCACGTTCACCTATAGAAAAGTATAAATAACCTTCACTGTCCCATGCAAAACGACTTCCAAAATGCTGCCCTTTCTTGGTATTTGGTACAGCTTTGTAAAGAACTTTTAAATCTGTAAGCTTATCATTTTCTAGTACTGCACTTGCTATAGCAGTATTACCGCCAGATCCTTCACCTTCAGAGCTCGCATAAGAGATATAGATTTTATTATTATCTTGAAAATTAGGATGAATTGATACGTCTAGCAGTCCTCCTTGACCACGTACATAAACGTCTGGAACACCGGTTATTTCATGAGATGAGTTACCATCATATCGATACATTTTTCCTTCCTTTTCTGTATAAATAAGATCACCGTTAGGTAACCATGTCATTCCCCAAGGATTCGTTAGGTTTTTAACAATAGGAGTAACAGTATAATCTTTTTGATCTTCAATTAAAGGGATGTTCTCAACTACTGGTTTTGTTTGATTGCTCTCCACTTTTGAATCTACAGTAGCAATGTTTTCATTCACTGCAAGCTGATCAGTTTTTTGTGGTTCATTTTTACAGCTTGTAAAGAGTAGAGAGAATAGGAAGAAAAGGGTAATAGGTTTCATGATTCAATATTTAATTTAAAATTAAATCTTCACAAGTTACAAAACGTTAATAAAAAGAAAAATCCCTCAGCAAGTACTAAGGGATTGATCAGTTTCTGGTGGTTATTATATGGTAGTGTTTTCTAATAAATTTAAAGATGGCTATTTCAAATAAATCGTATTTAAAAAACACTTTTTTTCTTAGCATAAGAAAAACAATCTTGACGCTTCCATATCTTCATCAAAAGGTAGATTTTCATCAAAAGAGCGATTTCTAGAAAGAATAGGGAAGTCTGAATTAAGGTTGAGAATTCTGTTTGAATTTTTCATTTTTTTGGTTTTAAGAGTTTGAATAAATTATCTATGTCTACGTTTAGAATTCCAAGAATCTGCAAATGTATTCTGGTTGCTTGTTCTGTTATTCGTTACGTTGTTACCGTTTAAAAATCCTTTAGTCGTTTTCATATTATTTATATTTTGTGGTTATATCTAATAGACGACTCTACTTTTTAATTGTTACAGTAATCTTTACATATTTTTTCGATAATGCATGTAAACATCTGAATAACAATATTATAATTTGCTAATTATTTTAGCAATAAAATAAAAAAGCGATTCTTATTAGTAAAGAACCGCTTTAGGATTTGTCTTCCGCTTTCGCGAAAGCGAGATTGTTATATATTATTTTTGAACTTCAAATATGATAGGTAGTGCATATATAACGCCTACTTCTTCACCTCTTTGTTTTCCAGGAATCATTTTTGGTAGTTTAGTAATTACACGTGCTGCTTCATTTTGAAGCTCA
>CAZBCH010000050.1:0-18376 GCA_964490235.1 uncultured Flavobacteriaceae bacterium
TTCAAAGCATTTGATGAAGGTAGTGTAGTGATGAGTAAAGAAATTAGTTCACAGCTAGCTATAAGACAAGAAAAATTCATACGAGATTTAAAAAATGCTCTAATTCGTATTGAAAACAAAACTTATGGAATATGCCGTGTAACGGGAAAAAAGATACAGAAAGCACGCCTAGAATTAGTGCCTCATGCTACTTTAAGTATTGAGGCAAAAAACATGCAATAATCGAGGTATCATCTATTTAGGTGTTCCTATAATTAACCTTTGTAATATGAATATGTATAAAGACTGTTCTACCTTACAAAGGTTTTTTTATGTTTTTGTGGTTTTTATTTTTCTCGCTTTCGCGAAAGCACAAGCACAACAATCCACATCAATAGAAAATGAAACCCAACTAATAGAAAGTAAATTTGAGGTAGTAGATATCAATGTTTATCAATATTTGAAGCTAGATGTAAAAACTACTAAAGAGAATCTTGTAAAAATTATTACGAGTCAAAATGGAGAGTATAAAAATGCAGTAATATTATCTGGACAAGTACGTAATGATTCTTTAATAATTAGAGACCCTATAAGTCCTTCATTTTCATTCCCTGAAGATAAATTAAGTGCTCATAAAATCATTGATGGAACTGCCACCTTACTTATTCCTGAAAATAAAAAAATCATTATCAATACTAATTCTGCTGATATTTCTATTTCAGGTAACTATAAAGATATCTTTATTAATCAGCTTGCTGGAACCTGTAAAGTAAATCAAATCAAAGGAAATTTAAGATATATATCTGTATATGCCGATATTTTAGTTGCACTCAATAACTATAGTGTAAAATGCATTTCGAGAAATGGAAAGGTGGCTACCTTTGGCAATCCTGAAATTATTGAATATTTTGCTATATTAGAAACGGTATCTGGTAACATTAGTAAATTAAAAATGACTAAGAAGTAGTATTTTTACATTCCTCAAAAAAGATTAATGAAATTATCTAAAGCCATATTTATCATAGTTCTTGTCTTACTTATAGATCAGGCTAGTAAAATTTACATTAAACTCAACTATACATTAACACCTAGTAACAGTGATCCTATTGTAGATTGGGGGAAATTTCAATTGTTATTTTATGAAAATGCTGGGGCTGCATGGGGAATGGAGATACCTGGTGATTATGGGAAATTAATCTTAGTGGTTTTTAGAATATTTGCCATATTTGGTATTGGCTACTGGCTTGTAAGCAGTATTAAAAAAAATGGGCACAAGATACTTATACTATGCATTTCACTAATTTTTGCTGGTGCGTTAGGAAATATTATTGATTCTGTATTTTATGGCGTCATATTTTCTGGTAGCTATCATGGTGCTATTGCAACAGCATTTCCAGAGTCTGGTGGTTATGCGGGATTAGGTTATGGTCACGTAGTAGATATGTTATATTTTCCATTATTTGATGGACAGTGGCCAGAATGGATGCCAGTAGTAGGTGGTGAAAGATTTAAGTTTTTTAATGCCATCTTTAATGTGGCAGATAGCGCTATAACAATAGGTGTTATTTTACTTATACTTTTTAGTAAGAAAGCTTTTCCAGAATCACAAAAGTCATAAACTGATATAGGAGCGCAAGTAGTTCAGGCGTATATCTTAAACTCATCCAATAATTACTTACTTTTTAAAAGTAAAAAGTTCTGTAAGTAATTTATCCCATAGTCATTAAAGATTATTATTCAACGTTTGTAAAAGCTGCAAGCATTGCTTCTTTATTTATGGGCTTTGTCATGAAGGAATGAACAAAATCTAATTTCTGAACTTTTTTAACCTCGGCTGGATTAATGGTAGAACTTACTACACTTAATCTAGTATTCATTTCAGGAATAATAGGTTCTATAGCTTCTAGAAATTCCCAACCATCCATTATAGGCATATTAAGATCTAATAATATTACTTCTGGTATGTCAGGATGATCATTTTGTATTTCAGTAGCAAAAAAATCATAAGCTACCTTACCATTTTCAAAAATTAGTAGTTCAACTGGAATTTTATTTTTAGAGATGAGCATTTGAACAAGACTCACATAGAGTTTATCATCGTCAATTACGCAAGCTTTCTTAATCAAGTTATTATTCATTCTAGAATTTAATTGTAAAGCGACTTCCTTCTCCTAAAGTACTTTTTACAAAAATATCACCTTCTAATGACTCTACTTGATTTTTTGCTAAAAATAAACCGACTCCACGTGCATCCTTATTTGTATGAAAAGTACGGTACATATTAAATATTTTATCACCATTCTTTATCAAATCGATTCCTATTCCATTGTCCTCAAAAATTAAAAGCTCCTTATTTCCCTTACGTTTTGTTGTAACAACAATTTTAAGGGGTCTTGATGGCTCTCTATATCTTAGAGAATTAGATAACAAATTGTTTAAAATACTATTTAAAAAAGATGGCACATAATTGATAAACGGTAGTCTAGAAAAGTCATACTCTATAGAACAGTCTACTGAGTTAATGAGTTTCTCATTATCATCTACTACTGATTCAAATACCTTTTCAATATTTACAATCTCTTTATTTCTATGTTGTGTATTTATAGTTACCACCTCGTTAAGATGCTCTAGTGTCTGACTTAAACTAGAAGAAATTTCTTTTAAGTAACTTTTGAAAACGAGATTACTAGAATGATCTATTTCATTTGAAAAAGCCTCTAATGCTAGTTCTAGATTACTACTGTGAGACCTCAAATTATGAGAAATAATATGCGCAAAGTGTATCAAGCGATCATTTTGAGACTCAATAACTTGAGCTTTCTTTTCTAATTCCTTTCCTTGCTTTATAAATCGATCAATACTTACAAATACACCTCTAATGCCTACTATTTCTTCGGTATCCTGATCTCTTACTAGCTTTGCAGAAATTCTAACCCATAATTTTTTACCGTTATAATCTTGTAATTCTAAATCACTTTCAAAGTCAGCTCCATTAATAAAGTTGTAGAACCTATTAATCGTCTCACGTGGATGAACAAATAAATTTAATGATGACCTAGCTGTAAGATTATAATTATCTGGTAAATGAAGTACTTTTCTACCTATTTCATCAATGTAACAAAAACCTGTTTGAACATTGTAACTATAAGAACCTGTTTGAGTTGTTCTAGCAGTTTCATTTAAAAAAAAGTCTTTATCCTGCAGTTTAAGCTGCAAATCTTCTTTGGGGAATATTTTCATCGTTTTTAAGGGAAAACGTTTAATGCTAACAGTAGTAATAGGGTTACTGCTGTTGCATGTGAAAATACTAAATTAGTTAAGACAATTAATAATAAATAGCTTAGAACTTTAACTTTTCTTTAAATTAAAAACAGACGATACCTTTAGGGTGAATAAGAAAGTCTAGTTTAACATCGTATTCACTAATCTCTATTAAGGTGGCTGTAGGTTCAAAGAATGAAAGTCCAATTTTGATAACATCTGACTTACAATTACTTAAAAACCTATCGTAAAATCCTTTCCCATATCCTAAGCGGTTACCGTGCGCATCTACAGTGAGTAATGGAACAAATACCACATCTATTATTGATTCTTTGATTTCTATGCTATTATGGTCAGGTTCAGGAATACCATATAAATTTTCTTTCAAAACAGTTTGATCAGTTAGTAAATAATGAGACATAGAATAATCCTCAAAATTTGATCTAGAAACCACGATGTTTTTATCTTTTCCTTGTAAAATGTGCAAAATATACTCTGTATTCACTTCCTTCTTCTTTCTTATAGGTAAGAAAATATGAAATGTAGATAAATTCCAGATATCTAATTGAAGCACCTGATTTGCAATCTCATGACTGTAGATTTCTAATTCTTCTGCAGTCAGGCCATTTCTTTTATTTACAAACTCTTTTCTGAGCTTTATTTTAGTCGTCATTTCTCGAAATATGGAAGATAGCATCGCCCTGATAAACCAGTGGGCTATAATTTACATTAAGTACATAACCAGCATGTGGAGACTTTACTTTATAACGCAATTCTCCATAGGGATCTGTTATTGTGGCAATAAATTCATTCTTCTCGACCTTTTTCCCATAAGCAACTTTAGAATGAAGTAAGCCAGAATATTTTGCACGTACCCATTTAGAATCTGTAATAATTACAGACTCTTCAGTAATTTGGGGAACTTTAATGTGTTCTGGTAACATCTTTAAATGGTCTAATACTCGTATCGCACCTTTGACCGCTGTTGCGACGATGTATTTATCACTTCGGTTAGACATCCCACCTTCAAACAACAAATAAGGTTTACCTAAATCTGCACAGGTAGCCCTAAAGGTTTTCTTTACATTTTTCCCATCCATAAGAAAAGGAGCATTAAAAACCTTTGCAAGTTCCCAAGATTCCATTTCTGCCTGAGAGATTCTAATATGAGGTGCATTAAATCGTTGTGCACCACCTGTATGAAAGTCTAATACTAAATCTACATGAGGAAGAATCTCTTGCGAAATTTGATAAGCAAATCTACTAGCAAGAGATCCAGATCGCACACCTGGAAAAACCCTATTAAGATCTCTACCATCTGGAAACTCTCTCGTACCGCTTAAAAAGCCAAAAATATTTAAAACCGGAATAGCGATAATCGTTCCTATTCTGGGCTTATTTATTTTTTTGGCAATAAGTTGTCGCACTACCTCAATACCGTTGATTTCATCTCCATGAATACCGCCAGTTATTAAAACAACTGGACCTGCTTTTTTGCTTCTAGAGATAATGACAGGTACCTCTACACTTGTTGAGGTATAAAGTTTTGCCATATTAAAATTGAGCTTGTAATTTTTTCCAGGCTCAATAACAGTATCAAATATTTTGAGTTTTCTAAGCATGCACGCCTTTTTCAATATACTTGATTATTTCTCCTGCAATATTCTTACCAGTAGCTTTCTCAATTCCCTCTAATCCAGGAGAACTATTTACTTCAAGTACCAATGGCCCACGACTACTTTGTAATAGATCCACACCACAAACTCCTAAACCTAGTGATTTTGCAGCTTTTAAAGCTGTTTCTTCTTCACGTTTTGTAAGTACAATATTTTTTGCAGAGCCACCTCGGTGAAGATTAGATCTAAATTCTCCTTCTTGAGCCTGTCTCTTCATTGCTCCTACAACTTTATCACCTACCACAAAAGCTCTTAAATCTGCTCCACCAGCCTCTTTGATAAACTCTTGAATAATTACACGCGTTTTTAATTCGTTATTTGCGTCTATAATGGCATCTGCAGCCTCAATAGTTTCTGCGAGATTTACACCTATTCCTTGTGTTCCTTCTAGAACTTTAATTACTACAGGAGGACCATCTACTAGTTTACAAATATCATCAGTATGTTCTCCAAAATTGGTAAAAACAGTTTTAGGCATATCAACACCACTTCTTGATAATAATTGTAAACTCTGTAATTTATCTCTACTTCTTACTAATGCTGTAGAGCTTACTGTAGTAAAACAACTCATCATTTCAAATTGCCTTACAATAGCAGTCCCGTAAAAAGTTATACTAGAACCTATACGCGGGATTATGGCATCTGGTGTATTGAGTCGCTCACCATGATAATAAACGGTAGGTTTTTGTTTTTCTAATTTAATATCACAATAAAGAACATTAATTGCCTGAGCACTATGCCCAGCTTTTTTTTGCTTCTTCAAGAAGTCTTCTGGTACTGTATAAACTAGTACTGCGAGATAATATATTAATTTTCATTTTGTGATTGTAAAAAAGATACGTCTTGTAATTCAGGATCTACGATAAATTTTGAAGAAAGAAATTTGCGCCCGATAAGCACTGGATATTTCATTTTTTCTCGATTGCTTAAAGTTAAGGAGATTTTATATAATTTTTTAAATAGCCGTATATTACCTTGTACTTCATACCGCATATCTACACTACCATTACTACTGCGCACGCTAGTGATTTTGTACTCCTCAAAGCTTAAACGTTTACCGTGATATTGTTCATGCTCCTCATCTAGTAAGGTAGCAAATAAAACACCATCAATTTCTTCAATATCCTTACAATGAATACTACTGGTATACGCACCTGTATCAATTTTTATATCGATACCTTGAATCTCTAATTTAGGAAAATCTGCACGATCTGTGCGACCTATTAAAATTTTATTACTTGCCAATTTTTTAATTTATGATATGCAAAGATGCATCATTCTAACACCTTGATCATAGTATAATTTATAAAATATGTTTTGAGTTATGAATCTTATTCCGCTTTCGCGAAAGCGGAAAATAAAAGAATCTATAAACCGATTGCATGGTCCAAGAACAAGAAATAAGTAAGCCGTTTCTTTTTTAAGGAAACGGCTTTTTTTATCAGTTTACGTTTCATACGACCGGATCGTATGGGAGAACAATTACTTCTTTTTAGAAGCAGTGTTCTTAGCTTTAGGCATTGCTGCTGCTGGCTTTGAAGAAGGTTTACCGAAATTTTTCGGGCCTTTTGCTGGTTTATTTGCCATGGTAAATGACTTTTAAATTATAAGGTAAATGTATTTTAGTTTTTGATCCTGCAATTAGATTTTTAGTTAAATTTTAAAGCCGTTTTAGTTAAATTTTAAACGTTAAGTGCCTTATCTAAATCTTCTAGTAAATCATCTATATCCTCAATTCCTACACTTAATCTTATAAGATTGTCAACTATGCCTACTTTCTCACGATCGTCTTTAGGTATACTGGCATGAGTCATCGTTGCTGGATGGCCAGCAAGTGATTCTACACCACCTAGCGACTCTGCTAGCGTGAAAACTTTTAGATTCTCGATAAGGTTTATAGCAGTTTGCATCGTATTAGTTTTGGTCGTAAAAGAAACCATACCACCGTAATCGCGCATTTGTGATTTTGCAATAAGATGATTAGAATGATCTTTGAATCCAGGCCAGTACACTTTATCTACCTTTGGATGATCACGTAAGAAGTGTGCTACCGCTGCACCATTTTCACAATGTCGTTGCATACGCACGTGTAGGGTTTTAATCCCTCGTAGTACTAAAAAACAATCTTGTGGCCCAGGAACAGCACCGCTAGCATTTTGAATGAAATATAATTTATCTGCTAGAGACTTGTCATTCACTACTAGACAACCTTGTACTACATCACTATGACCACCTAAATATTTTGTCGCACTGTGCATGACAATATCAGCACCTAAATCTAGCGGATTTTGTAAAAATGGAGTTGCAAATGTATTATCTACAGCAAGTAACAAACCGTTGTTTTGAGTAATCTGTGCCACGGCTACTATGTCTATAATAGTCATCATAGGATTAGTAGGTGTTTCAACCCATACTAGTTTAGTCTTATCATTTATATAACTATTTATAGCCGCAGCGTTATTGATATCTACAAAATGAAATTGAATACCAAATTTTTTAAAAATTTTATCAAACAATCTATAACTACCACCATAAAGATCACTAGTAGAAATTACCTCATCACCAGGCTTTAAGAGCTTTAAAACAGCGTCTATAGCAGCGAGTCCCGAACTAAAAGAAATACCATATGAACCGTTTTCAATACTTGCAAAGGCTTTTTCTAAAGAATTTCTAGTAGGATTGCCACTGCGTGCATATTCAAACTCTTGATGTTTGCCATGACTAGTTTGTTTAAAAGTAGTGGTTTGATAAATAGGCGGCATTACTGCATTATATGCAGGGTCAATATCTTCCTGACCGCCGTGAATAACCTTAGTATTAAATTTCATAGAGCTTAATTAATATGTAAAGCTAACGTGGATAAATTCATAAAACAAATCTCATTATTTTATGAATATCTCTGTAAATGATTTTTCACATAATAATTTCATCTCCTAGACTACTGCCTTTCCATTACATAAACAACTCTTTAACAATTGTTTATAGATTTATTTTTAAGAAATAAATAACAAAATTTAAAATAGTAAAGTAATGATTAGATACTATTTTTACTATCAACAATTAAAAGTAATACTATGAAAAATTTATTTATGATTATGCTGGTATCGTTATTCCTAACGAGCTGCGCGGTGATACGACCAGGAGAAGCTGGTGTTAAACAGAGGTTAGGTAAATTAGATAATGAAGTGGTAACACAAGGAACGATCGTTTTTAACCCTTTCACTACTAAGGTTATAAAAGAATCTATCCAGACAAATAATCTTAAACTGGCCTTAAGAATACCTAGTAAAGAAGGTCTTAGTGTTGATTCTGAAATCTCTATTTTATACAGGCTAGAAGTAGAAAAACTACCTACAGTTTTAGAAAATATTGGACCAGATTATAAGGATGTTATGGCGGCTGTATTTAGATCTGCCAGCTCAGATGTTTGTGCGCAATTTTATGCAAAAGACATGCATTCTGGTAAACGTGCCGATATTGAAAAGGCAATTAAGGAAAAAATGGAGACGACTCTTACACCACAAGGTATTATCATCGAGGCTGTTCTAATGAAAAGTATTCAATTACCTCCTGGACTTTCTCTTTCTATCGAGCAAAAATTGCAGGCAGAACAAGACGCAATGAGAATGGAGTTTATTCTTCAATCAGAGCGACTTGAAGCAGATCGTAAAATCATCGAAGCAACTGGATCTAGAGACGCTCAAAAAATCCTCGCACAAGGATTAACACCTGAGATATTGAAATTACGTAGCATAGAAGCATTTATTCAATTGGCAAAATCTGCTAATAGTAAAGTGATCATAACCGATGGTAAAACTCCTTTTCTTATTAATGAAGATAAAAAATAAAATTGTTTAGTTTAGTTTGATTTTTAAAAGGGCTCATTTTAACTATGAGTCCTTTTTTCATTATGCCCCATTTCTATAAAGAGGAATGTATTGATGTATCAGTAGGTGGTCTATTTTATTTCCGCTTTCGCGAAAGCGATAAAAACATCCATGGTCTTGAGATCATTTTGTAATTTTGCCTGATGAAAAATACTTTTATTTATTTAGACAGTTGTAATACCTGCCAGCGTATCAAAGGAGAATTGAACCTTCCTACTTCTATTGATCTTCAAAACACAAAAGAAACTCCTGTGAACAAAGATCAGATAACCTTTTTAAGGGAGCAAGCTGGATCTTATGAGGCGTTGTTTAATAGACGTGCTCAATTATATCGTGGTCGCAATCTTCATGAAAAAGATTTAAGTGAAGAAGATTATAAAAGTTTATTACTTGACCATTATACTTTTATTAAAAGACCTATTCTTATCTATAATAATGTAGCCTATATAGGTAATTCTAAGAAAGTTGTCGCAGCTGCAAAAGAAGCACTTACCTAGATGAGTAAAAGGTCGATTGCAATAATTTGCGGATTTTTTGTAGCACTTTTTTATGCTTATAATTTTACTGCTGCAAAGGAAGTTACTCCAGAATATATTGGCCCTTTTGGTCTTACGTGGTATCGAGTAATTGTAACATGTGCTATATTTTGGCTCATTTCTTTATTTGCTGGAATTAAGGAAAAGGTATCGTTAAGAGAAATGCCTCTAATTGCGCTTGCTGCTTTTTGTGGCGTGGGATTCAACATGGTAACTTTTATGTGGGGTTTATCACTCACATCGCCTATAAGCGCGTCTGTACTTATGGTAAGTACACCGATAATAGTTTTGGTGTTAAGTGCAATTTTCTTAAAAGAACGTTTATTTGCAACTCGTATTATAGGAATTCTAGTAGGATTTTCTGGTGCTGCCTTACTTATTTTTCTATCTACTGATAAAGGTGCTGAGGCAAGTAATCCATTACTAGGTAATGCTCTTATATTTATAAATGCCGTTTCTTATGCTTTTTATATTTTACTAGCAAAAAAACTTACTGCAAGGTATCATGTCTTTACTTTAATGAAATGGCTGTACTTTTTTGGTTTATTATTTATCACGCCATTCGGTATTACACAAGGTCTAGAATTTGATTTTGGAACAGCTAGTTCTGAGACTGTTTTGAATATAGGATATGTTATATTATTTGCCACCTTTGGTACTTACATGCTTAATATAATAGCTATAAGAACTCTAAAACCTAGTGTTGTTGCGGTATTTGTGTATTTACAACCGTTACTTGCCACTCTTATCGCAGTAGGATTAGATAAAGACATCATTACATGGCAAAAGGCTGTCGCTGGAATATTGATATTTACAGGTGTATTTTTAACTGGATTGAAGCGAGATAAAAAGCAATTACCTTATAATAAGTAGACTTAATCCGTTAGTTGTTTATGCCTATCGTTTAAGTGCGCCGCCCATATTATAGACTCTGTAATGTCGTTAAATACCTTAAACTTTACTGGTATAAACAGTGATTCAAACTTTGCATTACGACTTTTTAAGTGAGAATCTACTACAATTGCATAGCCTTTAAGCTTAAAGGCAAATGCAGTGAACTTTAACCAGTCCACAGGTTTAACATTGTAACCATAAATTCTATTAGATATATAGACAATGTCGCTTCCTTTAGAATTATAAAATCGTTCTACTTCATGAATTACAGGCTTAGCAAGTTCCCAAGAAAAATCTACTCCTTCATTGATCTCTGAAACCACAAATCCTTCAAAAAAATAGAAGTTGCCCCAGTAATAGTTCAATTCCTTAAGAATTTCACTTTTCAAATAAGATTGCTTTATTGCTATCATAGTATACAAACTTAATCAACAATGAACACCCTTACATAAATATGTGGCAACCAATGATCAAAATTAGATAAACACATTGTAAAATCAGATAAAACACTGATACATCAACACTTAATCTATATCTATTTCAATATCTTGTGGCACTTGACCATGTGATCTCATGTCTTGCTTAGTCAAAATTTTAAAATCATTAGACCTGGGAAAATTTTTAATTTTTTCAAACAAATCTGGGTGTAGTGCAGTAATCTTGCGTTCTCTTAAATTCATCCATGCTCCGCTCATGATACCTCTTGCCAGATTGCGCCCTTTGTAATCATAAAAATTGTGTCTGAAACTAAACATGCTTCCATCTTCACTCATCCCAGTAACTTCACAACTTACTGTAATAGCTTTACCTTGGTGTATTTCTTTAAAGTAATAAATATTTTCATTGAAAATTACGGGACCGGTCTCATATTGTGCCATCTCTCGTTGTCCAAAGTTATTTTCAATTAAAAACGCCATGCGTGTGTGACTCATAAAGTTTTGATAGGCACTATTTGCCATATGTCTATTTGCATCAAGATCACTCCATCGCACGTCAAATTCTTTCTTATACATAATAACTATTTCATTTGCATGCAAAGATATGTTCGTGATGTAATACAGAGTAATACTTCAGATTTATTTAGTAAAAAAGAACTGTCTATTGAACTTGTCTCGCTTTCGCGAAAGCGAGAAATAAAACAGTTTTATCTATAAGGTAGGTTGCAATTTTTTCATAGCCATCCATAGATAATAAGCAGTTATTATCGTAGAAAGAACATCAGCAATGGGAAAACTGATCCACACTCCTAATTCACCATAAAATTTAGGTAAAATAAGTACTAGTGGTAATAAGATGAATCCGGTACGCAGTAAGGTGAGCAGTAGTGCAGGAATTGCTTTACCTATCGCTTGATAGTAAGCAGATCCTATTAATTGGATCGCAATAATAGGTACGGCAATAAAGACTAACTTTAAAGCAAAAGCTGTGTCATCGATAACTTGTAGGTCATCAGTAAAAACATTGGCAATTTGTCTAGTAAAAAAGAAAAGACCTAAAAATATGACAACACCTAGACCGCAAGCATATTTAATTGAGGTAAAAATGACCTCTCGTACTCGACTCCAATTTTCTGCACCATAGTTGTAACCAGCTATAGGTAAAAAACCTTGCGTGATACCTAAAACTGGAAAGAGAGCAAACATCATCATCCTACCTATAATACCAAAAACAGAAACACTACTCTCGCCTCCTAATTCAAAAAGTACGTTGTTGAGTATTAAGTATAGTAAACTTGTGGTCGCCTGCCTTGCTAAGGTTACAAATCCTAGGGCACCTATTTCACTTAAAATAATCCATTTAAAAATGAAGTGTCTCCAGCTACAAAGCAATTCACTTTTTCCAGAAAGAAAAAACCACGCGACATAAGATAAACATAGCCCATAACTTATAGTAGTTGCCCATGCAGCACCTTCCATACCCATGTCCAGCCTGTTAATTAAAATATAATCTAATAACAAATTCCCTATTGAAGGAATAAGCATAGCAATCATTGCATGCCTGGGCGCACCTTCTGCACGTATAACATTATTACCCATCATACAAAGGGCTAGCACAGGTATTCCATAAAGAACGATGCGGTAATATATTTTAGCTGGTTCAAATATGTCCCCTTTTCCACCAAAGGCAGGTACAAGATCATTTATAAAAACTAGACCTAAACTTACCATAACGGTCGTGATAAGAATCGTGAGCGATAGCATGTTACCGAAGGTAGTTTTGGCTTTTTCATGATCAACTGCACCCAGCGCTCTAGAGATAATACTAGAACCTCCTATTCCTATTGCCATACCTAATGCCGCGATAAAAAATGATACTGGTAAAACGACATTAATAGCCGCAATGGCGATAGAACCTATCCAATTACCAACGAAAATCGTATCCACTAATATATTAAGTGACATCACAAGTATTCCTATAGATGCTGGTACTGCTTGCTTAATCAATAAATTAGAAATAGGCTCTATACCTAAAGCAAGCGATTTATTTTTAGGAAGTGATGCGTTTTTCATGTGTGGTAAAGGTAGAGCAGATTTACAAACTATAATTTATGGCTATTTCTCTTTATAATGAAAAAGACCTCCGTTTAATGAAGGTCTTTAATTGATATTCAAATATTAAGCAGTTACCTCGCTCATGGCCCATTCATCTATCCATCTAGAAAGTACTTTTACCCAATCTTCACGATCGTTTAAACATGGAATAACGTGAAACTCCTCTCCACCTACTTCATGAAAAATTTCTTCACCTTCCATAGCTATTTCTTCAAGTGTTTCTAAGCAATCACTTACAAAAGCAGGCGTCGCAATAGCCATTTTTTTTATTCCGCCTAATCCCATTTTTTCAATAGTGCGATCTGTATAAGGTGTTAACCATGGATCAAAACCTAATCGTGACTGAAATGTTGTAGAATAAGTACCGTCTTCCATTCCTAGATATTCTCCTACGAGTCGAGTTACTTCTTTACATTGATGACTGTAACAAAACTCGTGAGCTGGCGATGGTGTAGAACAACATTTTCCATCCATCTTACAGTGAGATTTTGTGATATCACTTTTTCTTATGTGTCTTTTAGGAACACCATGATAAGAAAACAATAAGTGTTCATAATCCTTACCTTCAAGAGATTCCCTTATAGATTCAGACAAGACGCGTATATAATCTGGGTGATTGTAAAACGGTGGCATATGTGTAAATGACATTTGCGGAAACTTTTCTTGTCGTATCTCTTCAGCTAGAACTTGAATAGTTTCAGTAGTTGCCATTGCAAATTGAGGATATAAAGGAATCAATAACACCTCATCTACACCTTTATCATGAAGCTCTTGCATTCCTTCTTCAATAGTCATAGAACCATAGCGCATGGCTAGAGCAATAGGAACACTAGTATAAGCATCTATTTTTTCTTGTAATCTTTCAGAAAGTACTATTAAAGGGCTTCCTTCATCCCACCAGATTTTACCGTAGGCTTCAGCACTTTTCTTTGGTCTTGTATTTAATACAATTCCTTTAACTAAAATCGCTCTTAATATATAGGGCAAGTCTATCACTCGCTCATCCATTAAGAACTCATCTAGATACTTTTTTACATCTTTAGGATTGGGACTATCTGGTGATCCCAGATTTACCATTAATACGCCTTTTTTCATAGTTTTATATACCTATCACAAAAGTCGGTAATAAGAAGAAGTTATTACTTAAATTGAGTTTAAAATGTAAAATACAACTATAAACGCGATTTATACTTTCTTAAGTGGTTGTTATTATTTTATAGTAGAATTATCCTACCTTAATTCCACCTGCTTTTATCATCTACTTCCCATTCTTCATCGTCTTCCGTCTTTTTATCTTGATTAAAATTAAATTTACTCAAGTCTTTTTTTCTATAACGTGTCCAGATAAACAAAGGCATGATCACAAAAAATATGAATAGTGTGGATAATCCTATAGCTTTATGACCAGCTGCTGCGTCACCTTGATCAACGGTATAAAAACCATAAGCAATAGTTCCTAACGCAACTAGCAATAACAATCCTAAAAACTTTAAAAAATCCATACTTTTAGTTTAACTAGCAAAAACTTTCTAGTGTTTTACACTTCTTTATTCAACACTACACTACTTGCTTGAGCGGTGCACATAACTGTAAGATCTGCAATGTTTACATGTGGTGGTCGTGTAATCGCAAATAAAATAACATCTGCAACGTCTTGTGGCTGGAGCGCTTTATATCCTTGATATACTTTCTCTGCTCTTTGCGTATCTCCTTTAAATCGCACCTCACTAAAATTAGTCTCGACCAGTCCTGGATTTACAGCTCCTACTCTAATGCCATATGGATTTAAATCCAGTCGCATTCCAGTGGTTATCGCATCTACAGCATGTTTAGAACCACAATACACATTACCATTAGGATAAACTTCCTTTCCTGCTGTAGAACCTATATTGATCACATGGCCACTTTTACGTTCTCGCATTTGTGGTAGTATAGCATGACTCACATATAGCAATCCCTTCACATTAATATCCATCATGGCATCCCAATCTTCAATGCTACCTTTATCTATAGGATCTAATCCGTGAGCGTTGCCTGCATTATTAATCAAGACATCAATTTTGTTAAAAGGAGCTTCATTTAAGCTACTGATTTTTTGTTCAACGATTTTTTGATCGCGCACGTCAAAATCTAGGGTTTCCACTGGTACAAATTCCGATAACTCCAGCTTAAGTTCTGCTAGTTTTTCTTTGTTCCTACCACAAAGAACTAAGGCAAAATCATTTTGAGAAAGTAATCGTGCGGTCGCTAAGCCTATTCCGCTGGTAGCGC
This sequence comes from uncultured Flavobacteriaceae bacterium, assembly GCA_964490235.1. Taxonomy (GTDB): domain Bacteria; phylum Bacteroidota; class Bacteroidia; order Flavobacteriales; family Flavobacteriaceae; genus Nonlabens. Next base: position 15,057 of record CAZBCH010000050.1, read on the forward strand.
CTGTAATCAATGCTGTTTTCATATCGATGCTTTGCACAAAAATAGGTAAAAGCGATTTGAAAAATGTTGGTATTATGTTACGCTTTCGCGAAAGCGGATACGTTAACAATCGATAACATAAAAATAGCCATCTAACGTGGATTTAACCTGTCATGGCTTTAAATTTGGTAGTTACAGAATAGTCGTCAATTTTAACGGCATTTAAACAGTTCAATCTTTGATGATTGGGCATTTTTGTAGAAGAACTATTTAAGAAAGTATAGGTATGGAGCAACAAAGCACTCAAATAGATATTGCTAGTATTAATGAAAAAGTCGCTCAAGAAAGTCAGTTTGTAGACTTACTTGTGAACGAGATGAACAAAGTGATTGTAGGACAGCAGTACATGGTAGAACGACTTCTTATAGGTTTATTAGGTCGCGGTCACATACTGTTAGAAGGTGTTCCAGGACTTGCCAAAACACTTGCCATCACAACGCTTTCTAAAGCAGTAAGTGGCTCATTTTCTAGAATACAGTTTACACCAGATCTACTTCCAGCAGATGTTGTGGGAACACTCATCTACAACATGAAAGATGGCGAGTTTAATATTAAGAAAGGACCTATTTTTGCCAACTTTGTTCTGGCAGATGAGATCAATCGTGCGCCGGCCAAAGTACAAAGTGCATTACTAGAAGCCATGCAAGAAAAGCAAGTAACCATAGGTGATGAAACCTTTAAGTTGCAAAAGCCTTTCTTAGTAATGGCAACACAAAACCCTGTAGACCAAGAAGGAACTTACCCATTACCAGAAGCGCAAATGGACCGTTTTATGTTAAAAACGGTAATCGATTACCCTACGATAGGTGATGAGCAATTTATTATGCGAGCAAATCTTAAAAAAGAATTTGCAGCGGCAAATCCTGTGGTTTCTGTAGAACAAATTTTACGTGCTCAAGATGCGGTAGAAATTGTTTACATGGATGAGAAGATTGAGAAATATATCCTAGATATCATTTTTGCAACTCGTTATCCAGAAAAATACAACCTAGCAGATTTGAAACCTTTGATTTCTTTCGGAGCATCGCCTCGTGGATCTATTAATCTTGCCAAAGCTGCAAAATGTTACGCCTTTATCAAGCGACGTGGTTATGTAGTTCCTGAAGATGTGCGTGCAGTAGTACTAGACGTATTACGTCACAGAATAGGTATTACCTATGAAGCCGAAGCAGAGAATTACACTACAGAGGATATCGTAAATAAAATAGTAAATACGATAGAAGTACCATAATATTTAACCTAGTCAATAGGTCAAATGTTCGTACTGCAGGTAGTCATGAACGTTTTGATATATAAATTTATCTTGATGATTAAAAATTTGTTTCTTACTGTTATAATGATAGCTTGTTTTGTGTCCCATGGACAGCAAAGCAACTTCAGCATAGAAGCAAATTTCCCTTATACTTTTGGGGATAATTTTGTGGATGAAGGATACAATGGAGCATTAGACATAGGGTTAAAATATAGATTTGCAGAATATAATTCATGGGATCTAGGCGCATCCTTAAATGTTGGGGCTTTTTATAGAGATGATAGCAGGTTTGATGGTGCGCCAGATGTTAATGGTAATGCGATAATTTTTCAGCCTAGAATGTATGCTTCATTTCAAGTAGATGGATATCCGCGTTTTCATCCCATGGTAGGTTTAGGTTATTCCATTTTCACTTTTAATATAGAAGATCAAAATTTTGCTGGGGCAAACTTTCAAGAAAACAGTTCTGATGATGGAATTAACTTAAATCTAGCGGTTGCTTATGATATAGCTGCAAAATGGTTTTTACAATTACAATACGATTACGTGAGATTGAGTGCGAGAGAAGTACGTAAAACACCATATAATCAAAACGTAAATATCTTAAAATTAGGAATAGGGTACAGATTTTAATTGAAAAGTAAAGTATTTATCATATTGACTCATTAACAAATCAATAATTTAAAAGTGAACACACAAGAACTCCTTAAAAAAGTACGTAAAATCGAGATCAAAACACGTCGTTTGAGCGATGCCGTTTTTGGTGGCGAGTACCATAGTGCTTTTAAAGGACGCGGAATGACTTTTAGTGAGGTGCGCCAGTATCAATTTGGTGATGATGTACGTAATATAGACTGGAATGTTACCGCTCGCTATTCAGAACCGTATATAAAAGTATTTGAAGAAGAGCGAGAGTTGACCTTAATGCTGGTGGCTGATATAAGTGGATCTACTCTTTTTGGTACTCAAGAACAACTCAAGAAAGAGATTATTACTGAATTATGCGCCACACTGGCATTCAGTGCGATGCAAAACAACGATAAAGTAGGATTACTATTATTTTCTGATCAGATAGAATTATTTATACCACCTAAAAAAGGAAAATTTCACATCCTTAGAATCATAAGAGAATTACTAGAATTTAAAGCTAAAGGAAAAGGTACGGACGTTGCTGGTGCTTTAAAATTTCTCGCAGGAGTGTTAAAGAAAAAAGCCATCGTATTTGTGATGTCAGATTTCATGAGTACCGATTATAAAAAGACCTTACAAATCGCAGGTCGCAAACACGATGTTACCGGCATAAGAGTTTATGACAAGCGTGAGACCGAAATGCCTAAAATGGGACTGGTCCAGTTCTTAGATCAGGAAACAGGTAAATCGCAGTTAATCAATACAAGTTCTAAATCTGTACGTACAAAATACGCTGCGTATCATAAAGAATGTGCAGCATACTTTAAAGACGCATTTACACGATCAGATGCTGGTGCGATCGATCTAGAAACTCAAGAATATTACACTAAAAAACTATTAGGATACTTTAAAGCAAGATGATAAAAAAACTCCTTTACATATCATTTCTATTATGCGCTGTTTTATCTCATGCACAAGAGTCTACTGTTAAAGAAGTAGAAACTAAGGTAGATCGAGATCTTATTAAAATAGGTGAAGAGGTACAACTAGGCATAAGTGTCGAGGCAGAGTTAGGTGATCTCATCATTTTTCCAGAGCAACAAACTATGGGTGCGATGGAAGTGATCAATAGTTATCCTGTGGACAGTTTACGAATTGCTGATAAAATTAGATTGTTTAAGAAATACGGCATTACGCAGTTTGACTCTGGTGACTATTGGGTCCCACGATTAGAAATCCTTAAAAACGCAAGAAGATTACAGTCAGACTCCATTCTTGTGAGTGTGCGAGAAGTAGTTGTAGATACCACAAAACAAGGTCTGTTCCCGATTAAAGATTCGGTAGAGATTGAAGATCGATCAAAGGGTTCTTACAGCTGGATGTGGTGGTTATTGCTTTT
>CAZBCH010000051.1:0-3208 GCA_964490235.1 uncultured Flavobacteriaceae bacterium
AGCCTTAAGAGAATTACAAGAGTTGCACCGCATGTGGAAAGAAGATGCCGGACCGGTCGCAAAAGAGATGCGTGATCCTATCTGGGATGAATTTAGCGCAGCAACAAAAGTAATCCATGATAAGCGACAGGCTTATTATGAAGAGCGCGATAAAATCAATGCAAAAAATCAGCTGATTAAAGAAAATATTGTAGCTGAAATCGCTAAGATCACAGAACAAGGAGCTAAAAATCATAAAGAGTGGCAAGATAGACTTGAAGAAATAAAAGTTTTAAGAGAATTATTTACCACTACAGGACCAGCACCTAAAGCTGTAAATAACGATTTATGGAATCAATTTAGAACCGTTACTAGAGAATTTAATAAAGCCAAAAATGACTTTTATAAAGATCTAAAGAAAGAGCAACAAGATAATCTAGACGCAAAGATGAAATTGATCGCTATTGCTGAAGAACATCAAGACAACGAGAATTTTGCCGAAGGACTACAAGTCATGAAACGTATTCAGGCAGAATGGAAACAGATAGGTCACGTACCTAGAAAGGATAGTGATAAAATCTGGAAGCGTTTTCAAAAAGCTTGTAACGCCTTTTTTGATAAAAAATCGGCACAAAAGAAAGAAGAGAATAAAGAAGAGGTTCAAAATTTTGAGGAAAAAATGAAAGTCTATGACGCCTTAAAAGAAATGATCCCTCAAGATGATAAAAAAGCTATGCTAGCACAAGTAGAACAGCATATGGCTGATTGGGCTAAAATAGGTCGTGTACCTTACAGCAAGCGTATGATTCAAGAAAAGTTTGAAAAGCTTTTACAAGCAAAATTAAAAGCTTCTGGATTAAGTGCTGTTGATGCTGAAATGTTGAAATACCAAAATAAACTAGCAAGCTTACAAAATGGTGATGAAAAAGATTTCAAAAATGAACGTTTCTATTTAAGAAAAAGACGTGATGAAATTCAGGATGAAGTAAGGCAATTAGATAACAACCTTCAATTTATTAATGCAAAGGATGATAAGAATCCATTTTTAGTTCAAACTAAAAAGAATATTGCTGAGTTGAATAAGGAACTAGACGTCATTAAAGAAAAACAAAAGCAACTTAACATTCTTCAAAGACAAATGAAGAAAGATGAAGAAGATGCCGTAACAGCTGAAAATGAAGCGGCAGAATCACAAGAAAGTGAAACTCCTGCAGAATAATAGTTAATAATCACATTACACTTAAAAAGCTGTTTTAATTTATTTAAAACAGCTTTTTTTACATTTAAACCTTGTTTAAAGCAACTAATTTAAAAGTCATTTATATGTTTAAAAAGTTAGAAAAATTACTGGGTAAACCTATGAAATACTACGAGAACCTTATGGCTTCTCGTAAAGAAAACGCCCAGATAACCGCTGCTCAAAAACAACTCATCCTAAAAAACTTAGAGCCATTAGCAATAGATGCTTACAAATTTGAATCCTTAACTCGTATTGAAGAAAATGAAGTCAAAAACGTAATAGATATTCCTAAAAATAAGAAAGGTCACCCTTTACCTTGTAAAGGAGTTTTCTTATGGAAAAAACAACTGGTAATTCTGTTTTTTGATGATGAAAAAGGTATTAAAGACTCCTCTAATTATAAACTTATTCTCAAAGATATATCTGATGATCGTATATTCTCAGGTATACTACATCAAAAAGGTTCTTTAATTAAGAGTGTTCCTATTTGGGAAGAAATCATACATAGATTCCCTAAAGTACATAAGTTAATCGTGGCGACACATGAGGAGCATCCTTGGACACTTTACAAAGAAACCGCAAAAGAAATCGAGCCAGCCTCTTCCTATAAAATGATGTTAGGTGGTTACCCTAAATGGCATTTTCATCAATTAGATTTCAGAAAACTAAAACCGTTAGAATTTATACTAGAATATAGAATACTAGAAAAAGACTATTCCATCTATTTTTTTAAAGATCCTCAAACAAATGAGGTAGTTACTTTTGAACAAAAAGATTAGATAAAAAAAGCTCCTTTAAAGGTAGTAATCTTTAAGGAGCTTTTATCATGTCTAATAGACGTTTTAAAATCTATGTAGATTGTTGTTGTTTTTTAATTTTATCAATATGATAATCTACTAATCCATCTATAGGCCTGCGTACGATGTTACCAACTTCATAACCAAATTCTGCAGCGACCTGTTTTATTCTCGCTTGTGCAAAATGAGCTATACTACCTACAAAATGAACCTCATGTGATTTTATTTCTTCACTAAATTGTAAAATCATGTTACGAGAGAATTTACGTAAACCTTTACGCAACAGTTTCTTGATGTAACGCTCTTCTAAATTCTGAAAAATAAATTCGGCATGATTTGCTAGAAACGCATTAGGATTAGGTTGTTTATATAAGTGAAATTTGATATAATCTGGATCCATGTTATAAGACTCGGCAAACTTTTTCATTAAATCTTTAGGCATGTTTCTAAAACCATAGTCTCTAAGTAAGTTCTTACCGTACCAGTTACCACTTGCTTCGTCCATAAGTGTGTAACCTAAAGAAACCACTCGCTGCTCTATATTTTCACCATCTGAGAAGCAGCAATTTGAACCTGTTCCTAGAATACAAACTACTCCAGGCTCATCACCTACAGCAGCATAAACCGCAGCTGCAGTATCTTCTTTAACTACTACTTTACTATTATGAAAATAGCTAGCAAGAAGTATTTCTAAATTTTTTCTAGGACCTTCTGTACCACAGCCGGCACCATAGAAAAATACTTGTTCAACGTTAGCTTTATTTTCTACCAGTTCTTCACTCTCAAGAATGCGTTCTTGCAACTGCTCAGTAGTGAGAATTGCAGGATTCATACCTCTCGTGCGTGTTTTAAAAAGTTGCTTACCTTCATTGTCTAGTGCAATCCAGTCAGACTTTGTAGAACCGCTGTCAGTTATCAGAATCATAAGGTTTTATATAAGGTTAGTGAGAATAGAAAAGCGCTGTAATTTAAGAGATCACAGCGCTTTTTCTAACTTTATTACAAAGAGTTTACTTTTTCAGCTAGGTCTACAAGTTTATTAGAATAACCGAATTCGTTATCATACCAGCTTACTAATTTAAAGAACGTAGGGTTAAGCTCGATAGCTGCACCTGCGTCATATACACTTGTGCGAGCGTCACCTACAAAGTCTTGAGATACTACTGCTTCATCAGTATAACCTACTACACCT
>CAZBCH010000052.1:0-8816 GCA_964490235.1 uncultured Flavobacteriaceae bacterium
TTACGGATTAACTCTGGATGGAGCCTGGATGTCTAACACAGAATATGCCGACCCAAGAGCTAGAAAATATCTTATACAAGAGGCTATTAATATGACTAATGAATTTAAAGATACACCTGGTCTATTGTTATTTATGTTAGGTAATGAAAATAATTACGGTCTTTCTTGGGGTGGTGCAGCCACTGAAGACATCCCAGTGGAAACTGAGGGAACTGTAATAACTCGTGCTAGGGCTATGTATAAGGTAATGAATGATGCTATTGTCGAAATGAAAAAAATAGACTCAAATCATCCAATTGCGATTTGTAATGGTGATCTATTGTATATAGATCTAGTTGCAGAGCATGTTACAGATCTAGATATTTATGCCACAAACATGTATAGAGGTGAGTCCTTTGGTGATGCTTTTGAGGTTGTTAAACAAAAGTTGAATAAACCAATGATGTTTGCTGAATTTGGCTCTGATGCATTTAATGCGATCACAAATAAAGAAGACCAGAAGATGCAAGCCTACTATATGGTAGAAAATTGGAAAGAGATATACGCCAACGCTTCAGGTCTAGGAAAATCTGGAAACTCTTTAGGAGGATTTACTTTTCAATGGGCAGATGGCTGGTGGAAAGACGGACAAACAAAAGATTTAGACATTCATAATACTGAAGCAATTTGGACGAGTGCTGGATATACAATTGATTCAAAAAATGGTTCTAAAAACATGAATGAAGAATGGTTTGGGGTATGTGCAAAGGGACGTCCTAATGAAAGTGGTTTGTATGACTTATATCCTCGAGCCTCATATTATGCTTTAAAGGAAGTACATAAATTTCAACCTTTTATGGATGGCATGTCTCAAGAAGGGCTTCAAAATCATTTCAAGAATATTGAATTAATGGATGCGGTTCTTAGAGCTAGAGGAGATAAAGCAGCTTTAGGTGGTGGGGATTCTGAAAAATTAAGAATAAGTAGATTGAGTGCAAATTTTACAACATTCAATACAGGTGGAAGTCTAATTACGACTCCTGATACACCAGATCCTGATTCACAGGTATTCCCTAATCAGTTAGGTTTTGATCATATGCAATCTTATTTTGTAGGTATAGAAGGTAAGCCTGCTTCTAATATGAGGGCAAATGTAAATTTCAATATTATAGGCAAGGTTGCTGAAAACCCTATAGATGAAATATTTTATGAAAATAGGGCAAGACCTATTTTTTCCTTAGACTCAAATGGTCAGCAAGTAATTGAAAACGATGTGAATCGCGTCAATGTGTACGATGCAGAGTTTGAATGGAATGCAAAAGATTTTGATCTCAGAGGTTTTTATCGTACCGGACATTATCATTGGGGCTATGAAGGTGATTTTTTTGGATTATATACAGAGGCAAATTATGGTCCTAACTTAGATATATATGGTGGTGAAATTTTAGGTTTTGAAGTAGATGGTAAAGGTATCGCAGATGGTGTAAAAGCAGCTTTTGGTCCACAACTTTGGTGGGGTGCTAATCCTACTGCTTTAATAAAATATAGCAGGAAAGTTGGACAATGGGGTATTACCGGTATTTATCATAGAGATTTTGAAACAGACATAGAATTAGATGAAACAGGACGACGTGTTCTTGATCAAAATCAAGTTAGAAGTGGTATCATACCACCATTCCCAACAGAAAGAGCAACTTTAGTATTAGAAAGAGAGGTTGGTCGTTTTGGGTTTACTCTAGGTGGGATTTGGGCAGGTAGTCCTTTAAATGGTACTAGTTATCAAGATGTGACAGGTACTACAGGAAATTATACGGTTTTTGATGATATAGTTTCATCAAAAGATAATTGGGGTGGTAAAGGAAAAATAACCTACCAAGGTGGAAAATTTAATGCATATGTTCAAGGTGGAGTTATGGGCCTAGTTGCAAATGGAGGTGCTGATCAAACGCAAACATTTACTGGATGGAAATTAAGAGATAACGGTAGTGGAAATCAATCTAATTTTCTTGCTGGTATGACTTATACTGTAGGTAATTTTCAAATCGCACCTAATTTTTTGTGGCAACAACCTTTAGTTGACCCAATGCCTAACGATGTAGGAGCACCTGGAAGATTGAGAAACGTAATTGATGATCCTTTTGTAGTAAGAGGAAATAGAGAAACTACTGCTGGAGAAATTTTGATCACATTTGATCCAACTCCAGGAACATGGATCTACGAATGGAATAACGATAGAGCCGAAGATGCAAAATTTGCAATGAGTGCAGGTTTTGTTTTCCGTCATTTACCTACTACTCAAGATGCCCATATCGGTTTTCAGGCAGATCGTACTTTTTTTGCTTTTCCTAATTCAGCGCCTGCTGAAGATTTATGGGAAGCCCACACTCGTATGGTTTCTAAATTAAGTCCTAACCTAGGAATTATCGGAAATTTCTTTTACGGTAATGGTCAGGCAAATGGTGACAGCGAGCGACTAATAAAAAGATATGGTGGTGATGTTAGAATGATTTATAATAAAATGATGGTTCAAACTCATTTTAAATTTAATGATTGGGGACCTTTCGATTATCACAGAGACTTTAACCTTACTTATCCAGTTCAATTAATGCTGGATGTATCTACTTCTCTAGGTAAACCTGATTGGTTCATTTTACCAAGTACTGTAGTAGGTATTAGAGGAACTTGGAGAACTATGAATCAGTTTTCACCTAGATATGCACCAAATCAAGTACCACCTAATACATTTCCTCCAGTGCCAACAATCAGTCCTGTAGGTTTTCCTGATGGGACGGAATGGGAAATCAGAACATATATTCATATAAATATTGGAAATTAAAAAATTGAGCAATGAAAAATATATATCGCAATATTAAAAAATATGCATTCATAGCGATGGCTACCTTAGGGTTGTTAATCAGCTGTGAAAGAGAACTATCTGACGACGCCGTGCCGGCATCATTCTCTTCAACACCAGAAGTATTTACAGACTCACCTGTAGGTTTAGGAAGTGATTTTTATTTCCCTTATGCAGACTCTAAATTCACAGCATTCTCTGTAGATAATGAAGAAGGATATCAAAGCAATTCATCTATTAGGATTGATGTGCCTAATAGTAACGATCCTTTAGGAACTTATGCTGGTGGTATTTTTAGAGTAGATGGAGCAGGACGTGATTTAACTAGTTATGATGCTTTGACTTTCTGGGCTAAAGCATCTCAAGGAGTAACAATAGGCGAAATAGGATTTGGTGAAGATTTTCTAGAAAATAAATACGTTGCTACTAGAACAAATGTGAGCGTAGGTACTAATTGGACTAAGTATATTATTCCTATTCCTGATCCTTCTAAACTTACTCAGGAACGCGGACTCTTAAGATATGCGGCTGGCACTCAAAGCACAAATGGCTCTGGTTATATACTTTGGATTGATGAACTGAAATTTGAGAAATTAGGAACCATAGCACAGCCTAGACCATCTATTGTAAATGGTCAGGATATTAATGTTACTTCTTTCATTGGTGTAACGTCACAAGTTACCGAACTTATTCAAACTTTTAATTTAGGTACAGGTGGCGATGTTGATGTAATAGCTGCCCCTAACTATTTTGAATTTACCTCTTCAAATCCTAGTGTTGCAACTGTTGATGCTGCTGGAGTTATATCGATAAACACATCTGGATCATCTACAATTACAGCTGCTCTAGGTGGAAATGACGCTTCAGGTTCTATCACTATTAATTCTTTAGGAACTTTTCAATTGCCACCTACTCCTGCAAGAGATCCTTCAAATGTTATTTCCATTTTTAGTGATTTTTATACTAACGTTCCAGTAGATTTTTATAACGGTTTTTGGGAACCGTTTCAGACAACACTATCTGCTGATTTTGATGTTAACGGAGATAATATATTGAACTACACTAATTTTAATTTTGTAGGAAATCAATTTGCAAATCCTACCATTGATATTACTGACAAAGCTAATTTGCATCTCAATATGTATATTCCTGGTAGTATACCAGCAAATTTAGATTTCTTAATCTCTGTTGTAGATTTTGGGGCAGATGGAGTTGAAGGTGGTGGTGATGATACTAGACAGCAAATATTCTTCAACGGTTCTGATTTTACTGCAGATTCTTGGAGTACATTAGACGTTCCTATCACATTACCTAATAGATCTAATATTGGTCTCATAATATATGAAAACATCAACGGATCTTCATTGTCTAATTTTTATTTAGATAACATTTATTTCTATGGTGAGCCTACTTCACCTACCGCACCTGCTGCTGCACCTACAGATGCTCCAGGAAATGTAATTTCTCTTTTCAGTGATGCTTATACAGACGTAACTGTAGATACCTTTAGAACTCCATGGTCATCCGCTGCAACTGTTCTTACTGATGAAGTAGTTTCTGGTGATAATATAAAGAAATATGCATCCCTTGGTTTTGCAGGAATAGAGACCTTGAATAATAGTGTTGACGCATCAGCAATGACTCATCTACGTATAGATACATGGTCTGCTAATTACACTTCCTTTGCAATTAAGCTAGTAGACTTAGGTGCTGATAACACCATCGGGACAGCTGATGATACAGAGCATGAAGTGACCATCTCTAATCCAGCTACAGGACAATGGATCAATCATGATATTCCGTTATCTGACTTCACAGGATTGTTAAATAGATCAAACTTAGGGCAATATATTATAGTAGGGCAACCTACAAATGCTAACGATGTTTTTATAGATAATTTCTATTTCCGCAACTAGCTTGTTAGAAAAAATGATTTAGTCTGTTACTAATAGATTATTAAACCTAAAACAAACAAAAGATGAAATTCAATTTAAAATATATAAATATTATCACAGTGATTTTATTTATCGCCACCGCGGTAAGTTGCTCACCAGATGAAAAACAAGAAGTTACTACCTTAAACAAATTGGTCTTAGAAGATAATTTTGACATAAATGGTTCCTTAGACTCTTCTTTATGGGGTTATGATATAGGTGATGGTAGCGCACAAGGTATTCCTGGATGGGGTAATAATGAGCAACAGTATTACACTTCTAGACCTGAAAATGTTATTGTAGAAGATGGAATGTTAAAGATTATAGCTCAAAAAGAAGACTTTGAGGGCTCTGGATTTACTTCTGCGAGAATATTAACAAAAGGCAAATTTCAAAAGAAATATGGCCGTTTTGAAGCAAGAATTAAACTTCCATGGGGACAAGGGATCTGGCCAGCGTTTTGGATGCTGGGTGATGATAATAACGGTGCAGATGTATGGCCACAAATAGGTGAAATTGATATCATGGAGTATAGAGGACAAGAACCTACTATAACTCATGGTAGTGTTCATGGACCAGGTTATTCTGCTGGAAATGCGATCACAAAATCATACGATTTAGTAGACGACCGTTTTGATACAGATTTTCATGTTTTTGGAATAGAATGGGGACCTAATTACATCAATTACTATGTGGATGATGTTCTATACAATCAAATTACTCCTGACGATGTCACAGGTGATTGGGTTTTTAATGATAGAGAGTTTTACATAATAATGAATGTAGCCGTAGGAGGAAGTTTTGTAGGTGCTCCTGGACCTAATGTTGTCTACCCTCAAACCATGTACGTGGATTACGTACGTGTATATGAATAATCCAGTTCAATTAATCATATAAAATTTTGTTCCGCTTTCGCGAAAGCGGAAAACTATTACTTAAAAAAAATCAATAAAAAGATAAAAGCTATACCATAGCAAATGTGCATAATGACGAATAAAGAAATTTACTTAGGCAATCAAAAAGCAACCTTTAAGCAACAAGATGTAAAAGGAGAATTAGTAGAATTCCAAAATGAACAATATTATAAGATAAGCAATCACGATGCCATGCGTCCTTTTTTTATGAGCATTGTAAGTGATTCAAATCACTGGATGTTTATCTCAAGTAATGGAGGTCTTACTGCTGGTCGTAAGAACAGTGATTCGGCATTATTCCCTTATTACACATATGATAAAATTACAGAATCAAGCGATGTTACAGGAAGTAAAACTATCGTAAAAGTATTAAAGGAAGGTCGCGTTTTCTTATGGGAGCCATTTTCTAAAAGATATAGCGGTATATACAGCACAACCTGTAACTTGTATAAAAACGTTTACGGAAATAAGATCGTTTTTGAAGAAATAAACCATGATCTTGAACTTACCTATCGCTATCATTGGAATTCTAGTGATATCTATGGATTTGTAAAAAGGTCTGAGTTAATCAACGATAGTAAAAGTGAAATAAAAACAACCGTTCTAGACGGATTACAGAATATTTTACCAGCAACAGTAGGTGAAGATCTACAAAAAGCCTCCAGTAATTTAGTAGATGCATATAAGCGATCAGAACTCAAGCAGGAAACTGGGATAGGAATAATAGCACTAAGCGCAGTAATTGTTGATAAAGCAGAACCTAGTGAAGCGCTTAAAGCAAACATAGCCTGGTCTCTAGGAATGGATAAAGTAACCTACTTGATGTCTAGCCTACAATTAGAGGACTTTAGAAAAGGTAAGACAGTAGAAGAGGAAAATGATGTCAAGGCAGAGAAAGGAGCTTATTTTACGGTTTCAGATGTGAATTTAGCCGCTGGTGAAAAAAAAGAATGGTATTTTATTGCAGATGTTAACCAGTCTATCGTTTCTATAACTGATATCTCAAATCAGATTCTCACAGATTCACAGCTTATTCATAAAATTAATCAAGATATTGCTTTAGGAAGTGAGAAGTTAATTAAACTTATAGCGGCCTCTGATGGATTACAGCTTACAGAAGATCCACTAACAAATAATCGTCATTTTGCAAACACGATGTTTAACATCATGCGTGGTGGTATTTTTGATAATAATTATGTGATTGAAAAGAATGATTTTATCAATTATATCAAAAATGCTAACAGTAACGTTTATCAAGCATCAAAAGATGTTTTAAATCAACTTTCAGATTCGTTTAACCAGCAAGATCTCATAGAGATCACAAATTCTTTTGAGAATATAGATTTTAAAAGATTGGTGATCGAGTATCTTCCATTAAAATTTAGTAGAAGACATGGAGATCCTAGCCGCCCATGGAATAAATTTTCTATCAATACACGTAGTGAAGTAGACGGTTCAAAGATTCTTGACTACGAGGGTAACTGGAGAGATATATTTCAAAACTGGGAAGCACTGGCGCATTCATATCCAGAATTTATTGACGGGATGATTCATAAATTCTTGAATGCTACCACCTTTGATGGATACAATCCGTATCGAGTAACTAAAGGAGGATTTGATTGGGAAGTAATTGAGGAAGATGATCCATGGTCTTACATAGGCTACTGGGGCGATCACCAGATTATTTATCTACTCAAATTTTTGGAATTTATTCAGGATTACTATCCTGCCAAATTATCTAGCTTTATCAATGAGAATGTATTTGTTTATGCAAATGTTCCATACAAAATAAAGCCATATAACGAAATTTTAAAAAATCCAAAAGACACTATAGATTTTGATTACAAATTACAAGAAGTAATAGAAGATCGTAGAGAAAATTTAGGTGCAGATGGAGCACTTTTAACAGACAGTTCTAACTCAATTTATAGAGTAAATCTAATTGAAAAATTGCTAGCGACAACACTAGCCAAAGTATCTAACTTTATTCCAGAAGCTGGAATATGGTTAAATACACAACGTCCAGAATGGAATGATGCAAATAATGCTCTTGTAGGAAATGGTGTATCTATGGTAACCTTGTATTACCTGCGACGATTCCTAAATTATTTTGAAGAGTTCGTTACTAATGCAAATTTTGAATCTTCCTTAGTTTCTGAAGAATTAGAATCATTTTTTAATGCTGTAAATAAAACTTTAAAAGATCATATAGAAGTATTAAATAATAACGTGTCTAATCAAACACGTAGAACCATTTTAGATGGACTTTCACAACCAGCAAGCGACTATCGAGAACAAATTTATAACCACAAATTTTCTGGGAAAAAAGGAAGCATTTCAAAGCATGAGTTAATAGAATTTGCTCAGATCACTTTAAAGTATTTGGATCATAGTATTGATGCAAATAAACGATATGATAATATGTATCATGCTTATAACTTAATGACTATAGAGGACTCTGGTGAAATAAGTGTTTCTTATTTATCAGAAATGTTAGAAGGTCAAGTGGCTGTTTTAAGTTCTGGGTACCTGACATCAGATCAAGCTCTAGAGGTGATGGAAGGTTTAAAAGCAAGTGCCTTATTCAGACCAGATCAATACAGCTATATATTATATCCTAACAAAAATCTTCCAGGTTTTGAAGAGAGGAATATTATACCTAATAACCTGGTCGAGCAATCAAAATTGTTTAAAAAACTTCTGGAAAACGATAATCATCAAATTATCGTTAAGGATTTAAAAGGAATCTATCATTTTAATGCTTCATTCAATAATGTAAATAGTCTTAAAAAAGCACTTAAAGAGCTTGACAAAGAAACTTACTCAGATTTAATAGCAGAAGAGCAAAAACAATTAGAGAAGACTTTTGAGGCCGTTTTTAATCACAAAGCTTTTACAGGTAGATCAGGTACTTTCTTTGGTTATGAAGGACTAGGTTCTATTTACTGGCATATGGTTTCTAAATTACTTCTTGCTGTTCAAGAATGCTGTCTTAAGGCAGTTAATGAAAACGCCAGCCCAGAAGTAATAGGCAAAATGCTTGATCATTATTATGAAATTCAAGCAGGAATAGGTGCTCATAAATCACCAGAGTTATATGGTGCCGTGCCTACAGATCCATATTCACACACACCA
>CAZBCH010000053.1:0-1834 GCA_964490235.1 uncultured Flavobacteriaceae bacterium
GCATAGCGGTACGTTTTGGAACAGAGTAGGTGTAATATTAACTAAGTGATCGTTATTTAGTATGTAGCAAAAGCTATCAATCAAATAACGATTACTTTAAAAGTAGGCAATATAAGTCTTCAATGCCACTTTAAATGGTTAAGAATGCTAACTAAGCCTAAACTTTTTCATATTCGTAACAAACAAGCTTAAAATTGCGAAATAAATATAGTTTTTTGAGAATATTCGCAATAAAGGTTCATTGTTTTGTCAAAAGGAAAAGCTTTTCGACTGGTAAAAAATCAAGCCTTATATTTCCTTTTTAATGAATAAGGGTAAAGGGCTTAATTAAGGATTCGCCTTTAGTGCAAACACATATATAATAACTACCACTTGGTAAATGCCAAACATTAATTGGGAATAAGGCTGCGCTGATTTTCATACTATGGAGTGATTTGATAATGATTGGTTATTATTTGGAAATAATAAATGGTCTACTAATTACTTGTTCATCAATAATTAACTGAAACAAATAAGTACCATTAGATAAGGCACTTATATCCACGCTATTCTGTTCCAAATCCATTTCTTGTATCGTTTTTGACAATACATTTTTACCATCAATAGTAAAAATAGAAAGGCTTCCCGGACTAGTTGAAGAGAGGCCTTTACAATCCCAATGCAAGTAAGCTGATGTAGGGTTAGGAGATATAGTTAATGCATGATTTTCCGTTTCTTCTATTACCTCCGTTACATTTTCTGTAAGTAAACGGATAACAAAGCCAATACCAGGTCCAAAGCCAAGATGTGAATAGGGTTCAGTAATTAAGTCCCCATTGATTCCTAGAAAAGTTCCATAATATGCATGTTGAAAACCTGTGTTAAGAGGGTTTTGCAAAAAGTTTAAATAGCGATTATACCGATCAAATACCCCTCCTATAATCAAATCTTTATCAGATGTTGTATTCCATTCAACAGCAGCTAAATAGTAGTTGTCCGATTCTAGCGCAACTGGGCCACCAGAAAGACTGGTTAATGGCACTTTAATAAAGTTTTCAGGAGATTCTGTTCCTTGAATAACATATAACCCAAAACCAACAAGTTCTCGTTCTGATGGGTCTGCATCAGCGTTTGCATTACTATCTTGCCATTTGTATAAACTAAGAATAACAGATTCGCCGATATTTTCAAAAGCATTACCAATCACAAATTCAATGTGAGAAGCTATTTTGCCATCTCCATTTTCTCCTACATAATAACCATTTACAAATGCTATACTATGCGGCTCTCCTACATCCCAATTTTCTGCTGGAGATTTTATTAGCATATTTAATCCATCATCTTTGGCAAACTTGTTTTCGGTGACATAGAAGTAATCAATTGATTCATTATTACTTAGATTATCATCTACTGTAACAGATTGAATTTGTGTATGAGCTTCGTATCGGCCTATAGCGCTAGGAGTTTCAAAAGGATCCGTTACAAAAACGGGATAACAAAAATCAGTGTCGACCAACTCGAAGTCTATTTCTTGATTAACTATGCTTGTATTATCAGGAGCAAGAACTTCTGCATTGATAGAAACATTTGTTACATCGAATTGACCTTGGCTACACACTTCTGGTAGAATCACCATCTCGTTTTGTTGCCAATAAGGAATTTGAATACTACTAGCTAATAGAGAATGATCTGTAATTGCTACATCATAGTCCGGAAAATCCACAATTTTAACATCATCTATCATCCAGAAAAAGTAATCTCCTTCATACGAAAATCGAATTTTAACTTGTGGTTGGCCAGCTATATTATCTACACGATATCTTACTGTTTCACTATTTAATGATAATTGAGAAAT
>CAZBCH010000054.1:0-4138 GCA_964490235.1 uncultured Flavobacteriaceae bacterium
AAGGAACAAGGAACTCCATACTATGATGGTTTAAAGTTTCATAGAGTGATTCCAGATTTTATGATTCAAGGTGGAGATCCACAAGGAACAGGATCTGGTGGACCAGGTTACAAATTTGATGATGAATTTCACCCAGAATTACGTCACGACGGACCTGGAGTATTGAGTATGGCAAATGCTGGACCTGGTACAAATGGTTCTCAGTTCTTTATAACGCATATAGAAACAGCATGGTTAGACGATAAGCATACTGTTTTTGGAAAAGTAATAGAAGGACAGGATGTAGTAGATGCTATTGCTCAAGGTGATGAGATCAAAACAGTAACTATCCTAAGAGAAGGAGATGCTGCACAATCTTTTAATGCTGTAGAAGAATTTCGCCAGTTTGAAGGTGCTGCAAAAGCAAGAGAAGAACAAGCAAGAAAACAAGCAGATCAGGAGATCGATGAGATCGCGATGGGCTTTGATAAAACAGAAAGTGGATTGCGTTACAAGATCATTAATAAAGGTGATGGCGCAAAAGCAGAAAAAGGAAAAACAGTAAGCGTACATTATAAAGGTATGTTGCCTAATGGTAAAGTGTTTGATTCAAGTTATGAGCGCAAGCAACCTATCGATTTTGCTTTAGGAATGGGACAAGTTATTGCTGGCTGGGATGAAGGAATTCAATTATTACAAGTAGGTGATAAAGCAAGGTTAGTAATACCATCGCATATCGCTTATGGTAGTGCTGGTGCTGGTGGCGTGATACCACCTAATGCGACATTAGTTTTTGATGTAGAACTAGTTGCTGTGAAGTAATTATCTATTTATTGATATTTAAAAGCTCTATTCTTAATTTTGAGAATGGAGCTTTTTTGCTTACAAGATTTTTTTTGTAGCAGACTGATTTTAAGGAAAGTATTAAAGAATCTATTAGATAAGCGAAAATCCTAAATGATAGACCATCTGTGAGATACTTTACAATGACGTTAATTATCAACAAAATAAATAATATAAAGTGCAACTCCATATTTATTCATTTAACATACATCGATAAGTATTCACCATTGGTTAAATCTGGATTATAATCAGATAATTCTAGATTTCATTTTTACTCAACATCTATCAAAATGAATCATAAAGATTCTGAAAGAATCATTTCGATTAAAAAGAATTACAATATATAATAAAGCCTAGATCAAACTAATTGATCTAGGCTTTATATTTTTATACAAAAAGATTAATTACATGTGAGTGTAACCTACGGCTGGTTTCTCATACACATAGGTGATTTCAAGTGAAAAGAAATATCCTGCAGGTATTCCTGGATAACTATCTGCTGTGAAATTGTAGGTGATATGTGGTGTTTTATTTCTAAAACTATAGTAGGCAGGATCGGTTTGAGTGAGATTTTCTATCCATCCTGCTGCAGCAGCTTTTACATCAGCTACTATCTGATCCTGTTCAGATAAGGAGTATGCAACATTTCCTGAATTAGAAGCTATTTTGAGACCAAATATGGAAGATCCGTTTGAAGTATAACTTCCAAATTCATTAAAAGCAGAGCTTATTATAATCACATCTCCATGCCTTGCAGAAGTTTGGGGAGAACAGTTCTGGATCAAATCCTCCAAATGATCTGCAGTAGCGTTGCTCCATGTTGCAATACTTCTTGAGCAAGATCCAAATGATCTCATTCTAAAATTTTTTGATTCGTTTTCTGGATAGATTTCATCTTCTTGATCTATACTACAAGACGTGATTAATAATAGTGCTAGTAAGCTATAACATAAAGTTTTCATAATAAAGGTTTTATTAGTTGATGCAAATTTAGCTAGGTCTTTGAACCACAAAATGGAGTATTCAAGAATCGACTCTTTTGAATCTATGATCCGTACGGCTCACTCGATAAAGCTTAAAACTGATGAACAGTTATAGTCCTTAATTCCTATATTTGACCTTTAAAGAAAAAAGCATGAAAGTATTAGTTACATTTTGCCGTTGGTTTGTCGGTATATTGTTCATATTTAGTGGTTTAATAAAGTTAAATGATCCACTTGGGTTTTCTTATAAACTCGATGAATACTTCAGTGCTGCTGTTTTAAATCTCGAGTTCCTTCAGACTTTAGCACTTCCTATGGCGATTTTTTTAGTCATTTTTGAAGTGATTTTGGGAATCATGTTACTAATTGGTTTTCAGAAGAAGTTTACAATCTGGTCGTTGTTGCTCATGATAGGTTTCTTTACCTTTTTGACATTTTATTCTGCCTATTTTGATAAAGTGACAGATTGTGGCTGTTTTGGAGATGCTATTCCGCTAGTGCCATGGGAATCTTTTGCAAAGGATGTAATCCTCTTAATCATGATATTGATTTTGTTTTTCAATATGGATAAATGGAAGACCGCTTTCGCGAAAGCGACATCCTCCATAATCATTTTAGTAGCTACCATCATCTGTTCTATAATTGCTTATTATGTGTTGATGCACCTACCGATCCTTGATTTTAGAGCTTACAAAGTAGGAACTGATATAGAAGAAGCAATGAAGGAAGATCCAAATGTGCAAGACGTATATGCTTATGACTGGTATTATACTATCGATGGAAAAGAAGAAATTGTGACAACAGAAGGAACTGTTCCAGAGGGCTATCCTGCATATGACAAAGTAGAAACTCGTGTTGTTTTTGAAGCACCTTTACCTAAAATTCATGATTTTACCATTGATCATAATGGTGAGGATATTACTCAAGAGGTTTTGGACAAAGAGAAAGTCGCATTAGTTCTTATATATGATATCTCAAAAGCTGAAGAGGAAGGCTTGCAAAAACTATCTACATTTGTTCAAAGAGCACAAAAATCTGGTTATGAAGTTATAGGCCTAGGTGCTAATAGTATTGAGAAATTGGGACCGCTTATGTTAAAATATGATTTCAAGATTCCGTTTTACATTACAGATGGTACACAACTAAAAACAGCGGTACGATCTACACCAGCTGTGATGACACTCGAGAAAGGAGTGATCACTGGAAAATCGCATTGGAACGATTTTGAGGATTTATCTTTATGATAAGCTATGTGCTTAAAAAATTAGGGTATGCTATATTCACACTTTATGGTGTGGTAACGGTTATATTCTTGCTATTTTATTTATTGCCAGGAGATCCAGCACAAATGATGCTGGGACAAAATGAATCTGAAGAGCAACTTGCTAACGTGAGAGTAAAGTATGGTCTCGATAAATCTATAGGAACTCAATATTTGTATTTTCTTAATGACCTATCGCCGGTCTCCTTTCACAGTTTGAAACAAGAAGATTTTACTTATGATAATGGTAAATATACTGGATTAGAGCTTTTTGAGATAGGTGAAACTTCTATCTATTTGAAATGGCCGTATCTAAGAGAATCTTTCCAGAAAACAGATAAAAAAGTAAGTTATATTATAGGAGAGACCTTGCCTAATACGATGATCCTAGCAGTTGCGGCTATCAGTATTGCATTAGCTTTAGGTTTGGTTTTGGGTGTTGTTTCTGCTTTGTATAAAAATAGTTGGTTAGATCAATTGATACAGGTGATCAGTACGATGGGAATGAGTATTCCTAGTTTTTTTAGTGCGATTATTTTTGCTTTTATATTTGGATATGTATGGCATGAGTGGACTGGACTTAAAATGAGTGGAAGTCTTTATGAAATGGATGATTATGGTGAGGGAATGCAATTGCAATGGCGCAATTTGATTTTGCCAGCAGTGGTTTTAGGAATCAGACCTCTTGCAGTTATCTCTCAACTTATGAGAAATAGTTTATTAGAAGTAATGGGACAGGAATACATTACAACAGCTTATGCAAAAGGGCTTACCACGTTACAAGTAATAAAGAAACACGCTTTCAAAAATGCGCTTAATCCAGTAATTACGGCAGTAAGCGGCTGGTTTGCAAGTTTGCTCGCTGGTGCTGTATTTGTAGAGTATATTTTTAACTGGAATGGTATAGGCAAGGAAATAGTCGAGGCCTTGAATACGCAAGATTTGCCGGTGATTACTGGAGCTGTTTTGGTGATCGCCACGCTATTTATTTTAATAAATATTATAGTAGACTTTATTTATGTGTGGCTGGATCCTAGAGTGAAATTAGAGTAAGTTAGGTGTTAGGAATTAG
>CAZBCH010000055.1:0-10190 GCA_964490235.1 uncultured Flavobacteriaceae bacterium
ATATGGTACGCATCTGGCAAGATGATAAGATCCTAGTCGATAAAATTTATTTGCGCAACGCCTATCAAGGTGTAGGAATCCCACTTAAAGATGGATTTAATAAACTAGAAATAGAAGCTTTGAATCAAGGAACTTCAGGACCCAACACCGCAGAGTTTAAGGTAATGGATATGAAAGGTAAGGTGATCCAGCAAAATGTTTGGAATCTAGCCGCTGGAGTACGAGCGACTTTGATTATTTTAAAGAATGATTAGTAGATTAATTGCTTTATTAAGATATAACACAAATCAATCTATATGATTGGTAACCTCTTGTACCTTTTTCTTCTCTAAAGTATTTATTGTAAAATCACCTATTCGCACACGAGCCAGTCGCAACACAGGAAAACCAACTGCTGCACACATTTTACGCACCTGTCTAAATTTTCCTTCTTTTAAAGTGACAGCAACCCAAGAAGTAGGACCGTGACGTTCATCTCTAATGCGTTGTTGCGTTTCTGGTAGATTGGGAATGCCTTCAATGATTCTTGCTTTGCACTCTTTAGTTTGATATAAACTTCCATTGATACTGATCTCGATTCCAGAGGTCATTTTTTGTACGGCTTCTTCGGTGATAACTCCATCTACTTGAGCATAGTATTCTTTTTCTACTTTTCCTTTTTTGTTGATATGGCTGCTTAACTGGCCATCTGTCGTGATGAGTAGTAAACCTTCACTGGTTTCGTCCAGTCTTCCTACTGCCATGCTGCCATCAGGAAAATCGTGTAAATCACCTAAGAACTTCTTGTTTTTTTGATGCCTGTCATTAGTCATGAACTGACTGAGCATTTTATAGGGTTTGTAAATTAAAAAGTGTCGGTGACTCATGTTGCAAAGGTCTTGAATTATCAACCAATTGCTAAATAATTACTAATAAAAAAAAGTATGATAATTACGTGATAATTTAATTTTAATCTTGCATTATGAAAAAGATCATCTTACTACTTACGGTTCTATTTTTATACTCTTGCGAGAATCAACCGGCTACATATGAATTAGAAGAAGGAAATTGGCGTCTAGTACTAGACTTAGGATCTGGTAAACAATTACCGGTAAATGTTATTGTAAATAAAGATCAAAGCATTACCATTAAAAATGCTAGTGAAGAAATTATCGTGACGGAAGTTTCTATAAAACAAGACTCTATATTTATTAAACCACCAGTTTTTGAAGGTGTATTTAAAGGTAAATTTGAATCAAAGGGTTTGATTACAGGAATACATGTAAAACCTAGTCTAGATCGAGTGGTTCCCTTTAAAATGATAGCAAATGATGCTAGCAGATTCAAAGCAGCCTCTTCAAAACCTGTAGTAAGAAATATAACCGGAAGCTATGAGACTGTTTTCAGTCCTAATAATGATGCCGATCGCTACATTGCCAAAGGTGTTTTTACACAAAAAGGAAATCAAGTTACAGGAACTTTTGAGACCACAACTGGAGATTACAGGTTTCTAGAAGGAATCGTTACAAATGATTCTTTAAAACTATCGACTTTTGATGGTGCGCACGCTTTTCTCTTTGAGGCAGCAATCACCGATAGTACGATCGTAGGAGATTTTTACAGTGGCAATCATTGGAAAGAACCTTTTGAGGCAAGATTAAACAACGATTATGAACTACCTGATGCAAAGGAATTGACGTATCTCAATGAAGGATACGACGCCATAGATTTTAGTTTTAAGAATGTAGATGGAGAAGTTATAAGTATCAATGATTCAGAATTCAAAAATCAAGTAGTGATCGTACAACTATTAGGAACCTGGTGTCCTAATTGTCTAGAAGAAACAAGGTTTTATCAAGAATATTTGAACCAGCAAAATAATGATGTAAAATTCATAGGTCTAGCCTTTGAATATGCACGTAGTGAAAAAGCGGCAATGAACTCTATTCAACGTTTGATAAAATCTGAAGATATCACATATCCTATATTGTTAGCTCAATATGGTACGACCGATAAAGAAACCGCAAATGAAAAGTTACCAATGCTTAATCATGTATTATCCTATCCAACGAGCATTTATATAGATAAAAAAGGAAAAGTGAGACGTATTCATACAGGATATAACGGTCTAGCAACAGGTAGCAAGCATGAAAGATTTAAGCAAGAATTTTATTCTTTTATGGAAGAACTTCTAGCCGAATAGCTAGAATAAATCTCGCATGATGTGAGAAGGAATGGCGAGTTCTTGTTCTTTCATATTTGCTGGAATCCGTATTAATTTAATGACCGATAATCCTGATTCTGTAAGAACTTCACGTAATTCTTTAATTCTAGAATTGGTAAGCTGGATGCTTAAAATGGACTGCTTTCCTTTTTTGATGTGCTTAGGGACAAATGAGAGCAGCTCTCTTCTTTTCTGCTTATCGAATTGCTCCATCTTCAAATCCAGATAAGAAACGCCTAGTTTGCGTTGTAAAGCTGTCCAAATTTTTGAATATGTGTTAGAACATACTTTATCTCCTATAATTGCGTAGTATTGTTGGGCTATTTTTTTCATAATTCGAATATTATTAACCGTTTAGTAAATCGTTTCTTTTAAAGTCTATTCCTTTTCGTATCAAATAAGCATGATAAGCGCTAGGAATATCATGCGTCCATTTAGGTAATATAAGCGTTATCAAAATGCGATCAATGTGCGAGATCAATCCCATGGTTATAGCAACCGCAAAAGGTATTCCAGCGTGATTGAATCCTATTAACGATGTAAAAGCTATTAATAGTGCAATTCCCCATAATTTAGAAAGAAAAGCATGCGTGCAAGTTTCCTTTTTAAATCTAATAAGGCTTATGACATAACAGGCAACTTCCATGGCGAGAATTGCATAAATAGCAGTAGCATTACTCGCAATAAGCTCTGGATAAAGAATCCACGTAGCAAAACCTATAGATAGCCAAAACACCATATCGGTCTGGCTGTCCATTCTTCTTAGTGATGCACTAGAAACACCTTGTTTGCGAGCAATAATGCCATCCAGTATATCAGAAATCAACCCTAAGTACATTAATATTACTATCCAACTCTTAGAAGAATCTCCTATAAAATAAGCCAAACCTAAAATAACAGGTGCCAGAATTAATCTAAACAGTATCAACGCTTTCGGAACATTCATAAATATATCTTTTTAATATCATTCCAAATCTATGGGCTTCTACAGGTTTTCAATTTGCGCAAATCGAGTAATCTATATTTTTTAATTTGTGTAAAATGCAAAATAGAGATAGGATGATGGATGTAATTGCGCTTTCGCGAAAGCGGAATGCTTTACCAACAAAAGAATAGTTCTAGGACATAAAAAAACCGCTTCACTAATAAAAATGAAACGGTTTTTACTTTTAGGGAAAGGAATCTAGTTCAAAAAGTCTAGAATTAATTTATTTAGCTCTTCTTTATGTGTGACGTACAAACCGTGTGGAGCGTCTTTAATAATCTCTAGTTTAGAGTCTTTTACCAGCTCGTGACCTTGTTTAGAGCTAGGTTCTATAGGTACTATATTATCTGCATCGCCATGGATAAATAGAGTAGGAACGTCTATTTTCTTAAGTGCGTCTCTCAAATCTGTTCTACCGAAGGCATTGATACAATCTAAAGTTCCCTTAGGACTAGCTGCAGCGGCGATCTGAAAATTATAGTCCAGCTGTCCTTGAGAAATACGGTCTTTATTGTCTTCATAATTTACAAAACCTTCTCCAAAGCCTTTTAAAAATCCTAGGCGATCGTTCTTAACGTTGTCTTCCATTCCTTTGAATACATCGTCTGGAGCGCCATCTGGATTATCTTCTGTTTTTAATAGGAAAGGAGCAATGGAACTAATAAAAATCAACTTACTGATTCTACTGGTTCCAAAAGTACCTACATATTGTGCTAGCTCGCCACCACCCATGGAAAATCCTGCAAGTATCGCGTCTCTTAGATCTAGTTTTTTAATTAGGTCATGAAGATCTTCTGCCATGCTATCATAGTCATAACCTGCATATGGTCGCGATGATTTACCGAATCCTCTACGGTCGTAAGTAATCACACGATATCCAGCTTCTATTAATGCAGGGACTTGATATTCCCACATAGCGCCACTTAATGGCCATCCATGAATCAAGATAATAGGTTTACCACTTCCATGATCTTCATAATATATATGAACGTCTGCGTCTTTTTGTGCTGTTGTTTTTTCCAAGTATGGCATTTTTATATTTTTTAATTACTCTAAATGTAGATAATTAGCTTTTAAGAGTGTGGTAAGAAAATGTGAAATAGCATGGAATTAAGAATTTTAGAAAGAAGATAATCGTTTCACCAAACAAATAATCATATCACTATAATTAATGTCTTTTTCTCAAACTAAAAATCTTGACAATAACTAGGATCAATATTAGAAATAGTAAAATAGGAACAATGAGAATACTAGCTGCTTGATAAACCATTTCTAATTCTATAACGGAATTTGTATAATATCTGGATGGAAAATGGTCTGGAGAGAAAAAAGTATAAGTCTTAATGTATGCAAAAACCCATAATAATTTCAATAATACAAGAATGACATAAAAAAAACGGAATTTTGAGAACTTCTTCTGACTTAAGAAAAATAATAAGCCGCTTATAATGATTCCGCAAATTAAAAAAGTTGTGAATGCATCGTAGGATGCAACTACAAAGTAAGTGTCATGTATGTTTAAATCTATAGTAGAATCTGCTAAACTCAATGTAAAGCCATAGCCGTATAGGAACAGAAAAAAGCTAAGAAACAGAAAGATAGCACTTGAAAAAAACTCTATTTTATGAAACTTAGATAGCAATTTTATAATTCAGTTGATCCTTTTCCTTCTCTTATTAAAACAGGCTCATCACCTGTAAGATCGATTATGGTAGAACCTACGTTACCGCCGTAACCAGCATCGATAACATAATCTACAAGATGTTCCCATTTTTCTACAATAAGACTAGGATCGGTTGTGTACTCAATTACCTCATCTTCATCTTTAATAGATGTAGATATAATAGGATTGCCCAGCAATCGTACCAACTCGGTAGCAATTTTATTATCTGGTACACGTATCCCTACGGTTTTCTTTTTTTTAAAAACGGTAGGTAAATTATTGTTTCCTGGTAGAATAAAAGTATAAGGTCCAGGCAAGTTGCGTTTTAGAATTTTAAAGGTATGTGAATCTATCTGACTTACATAATCACTTAGGTTGCTCAAATCTTCGCAGATGAAAGAAAAGTTAGCTTTTTCTAATTTTACACCTTTAATGCGTGCTACTTTTTCTAGAGCTGTCTTATTTGTAATGTCACAACCTAATCCATAGACAGTATCTGTAGGATAAATAACTAATGCACCATTTTTCATTGCCTTTGCAATACGCGACAGTTCCTTTTGATTAGGATTGTCTTCATAAATCTTAACTAACTCTGCCATTGCAATTAATATTGAGGTTGAAATAAATATTTAAATGGCAACCATAAAAATGCCAAAGCTATAATCGCGATGATAATACGTACCCAAAACTTTAAATTGCTATTACCAGAATTAGGAATAACCTCATAACGATGCTTGCCGTTGCGGTCTATTTTGATCGCTACACGACTTTTTGTAACATCAGAGTCTGTTTTTTGATTTTTTACATACCAGTACCACGCAGCGATAACTACGATTGATACAAATAGCATGGTTAACATATCCATGATGCTGGATTGTAACACTTGCTGCGATATGGTTTGTAATGGACTCAAATTTCAGAATTTATTTGATAAATTTAATCAATATAGTTGATTAATCTACACGTTCTACTTCACTTTCTAATTTTAAAACGCTGCTACCATCTTCTTGTTTGATATAAAGAGCTTTATTTCCTTCTTCACCGTTTCTAGTAACCTCATTTCCATCAATTGTTCTAGTAACCGATTTGGTAAACGTCGACTGCACTTCTCCTTGTGCTGTTCCATTTCCCCATTCCCATTTTACGTTTGTTCCTTCTTTGATCATGATTTTTTTCTTTAAAGATAGTCGTGATTCCGCTTTCGCGAAAGCGTGCTAACAACATATTAACCTCACATTAATAGAACTTTAAGAGCTAAGCCTACTGTACTTATAATTTACTCATGAGTTTTTTAACCCATTTTAATTTATTAGTATAGGGTGCATACTTTACTGGTAAATCAATCCACGTGCCACGATGTACTACACTTTTATAATGAGAAAATGTTTCAAAACTATGTTTACCGTGGTAAGCACCGATCCCGCTATTGCCCACGCCGCCAAAAGGCAAACGATCATTAATAAACTGTACAATGCTGTCATTAATCACGCCACCACCGAAGGAGAACCGCTGTACAAACCAATTTTCAAATTTTGTATCGCTTGTAAAACAATAGGCGCCTAATGGTTTTTCATAACTATCGATCCAATTTTCTACATCTTGCTGTGTGATGTAACTAATTATAGGTAAAATAGGACCAAAAATTTCATCTTGCATGACTTTTGAATTTCGTGACGGCTCATCAATCAAAGTAGGTGCTAGATATAGAGAAGATTTTTCATGATCGCCACCAATTAAGATGGACTCGCCAGCTATCATTTCCAGTAATTGATCAAAATGCTCGTCCCTAATAATTCTAGGGTAATCTGGCGAACCTTTGATATCCTGACCAAAGAATTTGTGTAATTGATTTCTAATTTCTGAAACAACCTGGTCCTTTATGGAATGATGCACTAAAACATAATCTGGTGCAATACAAGTCTGTCCCGCATTAAGGAACTTTGCCCACACGATACGTTTTGCTGTAACTATAATAGATGCGGTTTCATGAATTACACATGGGTTTTTACCACCTAATTCTAATGTAACTGGTGTGAGATGTTTTGCAGCCGCTTGATAGATTTTTTTACCGACGCCAGGACTTCCTGTAAAGAAAATATAATCCCATGCTATCGCAGTTAATTCTTGCGCCACTTGTGCATCACCTAATTGTACGGAAACGTGTTCTTGATCAAAGGCTTCTTCAATAATCTCTTTAAGTAAGGAACTTGTTGCTGTTGAGAATTCGCTAGGTTTTAAAACGACTGTATTTCCAGCAGCAACAGCACCTATTAAAGGAGCCAGAGCTAACTGAAATGGATAATTCCAAGGTGATATGATTAATACATTTCCGTAAGGTTCTGGATATCTTCTGGCTTTACTAGGAAAGTTGAGAATGGATGACGAAACTTTAATAGGCTGCGACCACTTTTTTGTTCTATAAATATATTTCTTTAGTTCTGCTATGATCACATTATATTCGGTAAGAAAAGCTTCGAATTCACTCTTGCCAAGGTCTTTTTCAAGTGCGGTATACACGTCTTGTTCTCTTTTTTCGATTACTTTTTTAAGACGTTGCAGGCTTTCAACACGATATGTAATATCAATCGTTGTACGACTTTTAAAGAAATGGCTTTGGGCCTGATGAAGCTCTTCTATTTGCATGGATTATAGTAAATCGTTAGTATATAAGGATGTTGATTTTAAATGGTGTTTTTCTAATTTTTGATCTTGAAGCCATTGTAGAAAGGTACGAATACCTTCAGGATTCATTTTACCCCAATTTTTCTTTACTCCTAAAACTTCACAGGTTAGTTTGATAGCGGTTTCTAGATCCATATTTTGATCTTTTTCTGGAACTAATTTCCTTAAGATTTCAGCAGCAAGTTCAGGATGTTCTTGAGTATAATAGAATCCTTGTTTAGTTGCCTGTAGAAAAGACTTTAAAGCTTCTGATTTTTCTTGTACCACAGTTTTGGAACCAGCAAGTACAGGAGAATAAGAATAAGGAATACCATAGTCTTTTAACTTAAAGTAAACTAATTCCATATCATTTTGAGTTGCTTGAACAGCTTCCCAATTAGTAAAAATCCAGGTAGACTCTACTATGCCTTCTTCTAGCGCATCCCAGATTTTTAATTTATCAGGATACACGCATTCAAGAATTCCTTTGCCACCATCGTTTTTGATCATTTGCTTTACAATGGCATCTTCATAACGCGCATCATAAGATGCATAGGTCGTGTGATCTAACTCTTTAGGCGATTTAATATTCTTACTTTTTTTACAAACGATAGCACTTAGATCTTCTTGAAATAATGCTGCAATAGCGATTAGATCAAAAGGAGTGGACTTTGTTTGATAGCTCATGACACTTTCTAATGGACATAGCGCTAAATCTACCTGACCTAGTTCAACTTTTTTTGCAGGTGTCACTTTGTAATCATCAGTGCTGGGATCGATTATTTTTACTTTCAAATTTAAATCTGAATAGTAGCCTAACTCTTGAGCCACAAAAAAACCGATATGATTTGCATTAGGCGTCCAGTCCAGAGCAATTTTAAGTGTAGTCATGAAAAATCTAATTTTTGAACAACTAAAATAGTTTACTTCAAATCAGATTCACCAAAAATTATGTTAGAATCAGATACGTGAAATAGGTTTTATCACTTATCTAAATCATTCGATAGATACTAATAATTTACAGATCTGCAACGAGTTTCCAGATAGCGTCTTTCTTATTTACAGGAGCAGTAATTTTCACAGGCTCTTTTTTTACTGGATGTACAAATTCCAGAGACCTCGCATGTAAATGAATGCTACCATCTTTATTGCTGCGTTTTGCACCATATTTTAAATCACCTTTGATAACACATCCTATTTTGGCAAGCTGTGTTCTTATTTGATGATGACGTCCTGTTTCTAACTTAATTTCTAATAAGGTGTAACGATCTAACTCTTTTATTACGGAATAGGAGAGTGCTGCTTTTTTAGAATTTGGTATTTCATGATCGTGCGCATAGCTTTTATTTTGTTTAGGATTGCGTACTAAAAAGTGTTCTAAACGTGCCTTTTTATTTGGGACTTTTCCTTCTACTATTGCCCAGTAGGTCTTTTGAGTTTCATGCGTTGCAAAAAGTTTATTCATGCGAGGCAACGCCTTTGAAGTACGAGCAAAAATTACCACGCCACTAGTAGGTCGGTCTAGTCTGTGTACAACGCCTAAAAAAACGGCGCCAGGCTTATTGTATTTTTTTGCTATATAATCTTTTAGAAGATCTGGTAGAATGGTATCTCCAGTTTTATCACCTTGTACTAAGTCGCCAGACTCTTTGTTAATGGCGATAAGGTGGTTGTCTTCAAAGAGGATTCTATTGGTAATGTTATGTTTATTCAAAGTTTTGAAAGTCTTGAAAACCGATAATAGTGCTTATTTCTACATAATCGGTCATAATTCTATAGTAAATGACATCAGATCCGCAAACACATTTGTGATAATCAATTTGATTCACTGTTTCAATAGGGAAAGCATAAGGGCTTTTTGTAATCAGTTTAAATGTCTCAATAAATTTATCATAATAAATATCAGCTTGATTGAGACCAAATTTGAAAATTCCAAAAGAGTAAATTCTTCTTAGATCGATCTCTGCTATACTACTTAGCTTGTAAATCATTTAAAAGGCTGTTCTTGATTTCCTGTCTAATTTCTTCTGGAGAATATTTTGAAATTCCACTTTTCTCGGCTTTTTCGAGCTTCATTCTGATGTAGTCAATTTCTGCTCGTTGATTTCTAGCTTGTCTAATAAGATCATTAACGACTTCACTTTTGCTAGAATACTCTTTGCTAGCGACTTGAGATTTAAGCCATTCATCATTTGGTTCGGTTAAAGATATACTTTGTCTAGACATAACAATCGATTTGGTGTAAATATACACCAATATATAAATAACTAGTTTTCATGCAAGCAGATATCATACAAATTATAAATGTTAAGTTGTAGAGATGATGTACTTTTAAATTCTATGAGAATACAATCTGTTATTTATACTAAATTTTCAATTCTTCTTGTCCTTGGACTTTGTCTGAGCTCTTGTACTATATTGCAATGGCGCAGTTCTGATCAAGAAATAAAAGAGAAGTTTGACAAACGTTATGTAAATGCAGATATTTCGTATTTTAGAATTGATAGTTTAAATCTGGAAATTAGAATTCAAGCTGTCACTCAGTCAGATAATTCTACCAATCTTATTTTCTTTCATGGTTCCCCCAGTTCGTTATCCGCTTGGGATGCTTATGCGTTAGATTCAACTTTGAGAGAAAAAGCTAATATCTATGCGATCGATAGACCAGGCTACGGATA
>CAZBCH010000056.1:0-2411 GCA_964490235.1 uncultured Flavobacteriaceae bacterium
GTATCGTGTACAGAGCGTGAGCACAGAGCAAACCGTCGTACAGAGTTCCGTTTGATCAATGCAGGTAACTAATTCTTATATTAACAACTAGTGTTATTTAATATTAAAAGACCGCTTTTTAAGCGGTCTTTTTTTATTTGATAATTAAACTTTCAATTCTTTAGTTCTATCAATAACGTAGGATTTTAAATCCTTCATGAATAAATGAAAATCATTTTCTAAATCACTATAGTTTTCTACCAAGTCATTAGGTGCGGTATCCATTTTACTAATTCCTTTTGTCCTCATGTTCATCTGATTAAAAATGTTTGAAATCCCTTCAATAGTTTCGTAACTTTTTAACCAGTTTTGCTCAATCATTATAGGTAAAAAACCTTGTACTCGATCTGGTAGTATGGAATAATGCTCGAGTAAATCATTATAAAATGTTTCTACATATTTCATTAGAGGCTGTGAGTGGTAATCTTTCCAGTTTGCTGCAAGAAAATGATCATAATAGATATCTACTATAAGGCCACTCCAGTGTCCGTATTTTTTTCTAATTCTATTCTTACTTTGTTTAACAATCGCGTGTTGATCTGTAAAGGTATCTATATGCCTATGTAAGATAATACCTTGTGCTACACGTTTAGGAAACATGCTGAAGTCTTTACCTCTTACCGAGTCTGCAATGAAATTACCAATTCTCAGTTCTTTATCATTTTTTGAAAGGTATATGTGAGCTAGATAATTCATGTGGTTAATTGGTAAATACTTTTTATAAAGATTACTTTTGTGTAAATGTAAACCAATAATAATGACTCTTATAAAATCTATTTCAGGAATACGTGGTACCATAGGAGGAACTCCTGGTGAAAACCTTACTCCTCTAGATGCTGTTAAATTTGCAAGTGCATATGCCATATGGATTAAAGAAAACTCCAAAAAGAAGGCGCCAAAGGTAGTTATAGGAAGAGATGCACGTCTTAGTGGCTCCATGATTCAGTCTTTGGTACAAAATACATTGATAGGAATGGGATGTCATGTGGTGGATTTAGGTTTAAGCACAACTCCTACTGTAGAGCTTGCTGTGCCTAATGAAAAAGCTGATGGTGGTATAATTCTTACTGCAAGTCATAATCCTAAAGAATGGAACGCTTTAAAATTGCTCAACAATAAAGGTGAATTTCTTAATGGTATAGAAGGTCAGAAAATTTTAGATAGTGCCGAAAATGAAGATTTCAATTATTCTGAAGTCGATGATTTAGGTACAGTTCAAGTAAAAGAGGATTATATTGAAAAACACATCCAAATGGTTTTAGATATGCCTGTGACTCAAATTGATGCAATAAAATCTGCTGGGTTTAAAGTTGTCGTGGATGGAGTTAATAGTACAGGAGGAATAGCTATTCCTAAATTATGTAAAGCGCTAGGTGTAGAAGTAGTTGAACTATATTGTGATCCTACTGGACATTTCCCTCATAATCCAGAACCATTAAAAGAACATCTAGGAGATTTGTGTAAAGCGGTTGTGACGCATCATGCTGATTTTGGAATTACTGTAGATCCAGACGTAGATCGATTAGCATTTGTTGATGAGAAAGGAGAAATGTTCGGTGAAGAATATACGTTAGTTGCTTGTGCAGATTACATTCTAGGGCATAAAAAAGGCAATACCGTTTCAAACCTTTCATCTTCAAGAGCGTTAAGAGATGTCACTGAAAAACATGGTGGAGAATACTTTGCAGCTGCAGTAGGAGAGGTGAATGTCGTACAAAAGATGAAGGATAAGAATGCGGTTATCGGTGGCGAAGGTAATGGTGGCATTATTTATCCAGATTCTCACTATGGAAGAGATGCCTTAGTAGGAGTAGCGATGTTTTTATCATTACTTACAGAAAAGAAATTGAAAGTAAGTGAGTTGCGTGCTAGTTACCCTTCTTACTTTATGAGCAAAAAGAAAGTTCAATTAGTAAAAGGAATGCCAGTTGATGCAATTCTGGCGGATATACATCAGAAATATAAAAATGAAGATGTTACTAGTATTGATGGCATAAAAATAGACTTTGCAGATCAATGGGTCCATATGAGAAAATCAAATACTGAACCTATTATACGTATTTATACAGAAGCTCCTACTCAAAAACAAGCTGATGATCTTGCTAGCCGCTTTATAGCTGAACTCGAGGAGATAGCTCAACAC
The DNA here is from genome assembly GCA_964490235.1 of uncultured Flavobacteriaceae bacterium. Classification (GTDB taxonomy): domain Bacteria; phylum Bacteroidota; class Bacteroidia; order Flavobacteriales; family Flavobacteriaceae; genus Nonlabens. Next base: position 2,183 of record CAZBCH010000056.1, read on the forward strand.
CACGCTTAGTATTCTCTAAAGTAGATTTCCACCTTTTATGAGACCATAAATAATTTTCTGGCTGCTTGATGATTTGATCTTCGAGCAGCTGGAAAAATGTATCCGTAATTTCCCAGTTTTTAGTTTCTGAACCATTTTTAGATATCAAAACAAACTCGGCCTCGTAATAACCTCTTTTTATTTTAGTTACTCTCAAAAAAGTTACCGCGGTGGCATATTCTTTAGCAAT
>CAZBCH010000057.1:0-8872 GCA_964490235.1 uncultured Flavobacteriaceae bacterium
ACTTCAGTGTCAGTATTCCACAATTCTTTGTAAGCTGCTAGCACTTGGTCTCTTTCTACAGTTCCTGGAGCATATGTTTTAATAGGCTCATTAACAGCAACTGGAACTTTGAAAAATCCTTTTCCCATGGTTGTCATTTAAATTTATAATTCAGGCGTGAAATTACAAATATTCTATGGTTTAGGTAATAGAGTAGATGGTAAAGAAATCTTAATAAGAATAGTTGTGAGTTGAGGTATCGCTTTCGCGAAAGCGATAACGACTTAAATCAATTTAACGCAAATGGAGCACTAAGTTTAAAAGTAGGTACTACTACTCTAAATTGATTTGAAGTCGAGAAATTTACCATGTTGTAAAAACCGCTCATATTCCCAAATGGTGATGATAGTAGACAACCACTTTGATAAGTATGAGAATCGCCAGGTTTTAGAACTGGTTTTTTACCTATAACGCCTTCGCCATCAACATGCTCTATGCGGCTTAAACTATCCTTAATTCTCCAATGTCTTGAGGTGAGTTGTACGGAGTCTTTGCTTTGATTCTCTATAGTTATGATATAGGCAAAGGCAAATTGCATCTTATAATTTTTATAAAATGTACCTTCAAAACTGGTTTTAACAGTTATCTTAATGCCTCTTGTAATTTGTTGTAACATAATCTAATAAAGGGCTATTCCCACCAAAAGTAATAAAGTTGTTCCTATTATGAGTCCGATTACAAATATAAAACTTACTAATAACAACTTGATTATAGTTTTAATACGTTTTTGCTCGTAGAAAACTCGTAGGGCTTTATAGAAATAAAATGGTCCTATAAACCAAAAGAAGACCTGTGTAAGGTTAATATACCCTAGAGTGATCCATTTCACGATAAAAAGTAAGATCAAACTGAGGAATACAAAAGTCAAGGTATTAAAAGCAAAAATTAAGTGCTCCATGTAGGTGAAGTCTCTTCTTATGTACAAAAGAGATAAAAACAATGTCAAAATAGGAGTGAAAAGAAAAAGGAAAATAGGTAGTTTAGGTAGGATAATATCACTTAAAATAGAGCTATCCTCGCCTATTTTGTTCATTAAAACGACTTTTTCATAAAGTGCCTGATTATATTTTGAATTATCGTGCTCCATTTGTTTCAATGCGGTGGATGTGTCAGCAATTTTGTATTTACCGTAAAAATCAGAATAGTAGTCAGTTTGTATAAAAAAACCTTCGGTAGTACTAAGGCTGTCTATTTTTGATTGTGATATAGGTTGAAGCTCTTTTTTAGTTGATTTGCTGCCATTTTTTGTTTTAAGGCTATCGTTTTTTATCCTATTTTCTTGTTCTTTTCTTAATTTATTAGCTACAATCTTACCTGCTATAGAGCTGTTCTCTATCTCTTCTAATTCTTCATCTGTAAGTACTACCTCTTCAGCATCATCCTTAACTTGAATAGAAATTAAACCATTATTTATATCAACCTCAGCATCTTGGTCATTATTTTTATTTAGTGCTTTTTCTACTTGCTCCTCTGTGAAATACTTAACAAACTCTTGTGCTTGTATCATTAAAAAGAATACAATACAAACACTTAGAAAAAAACGGAATGGATTTGCATAGCTTAATCTCTTACCTTTTATAAACTGTTTGCTTACATAGCCAGGTTTAAATAATAGATGTGTAATAGTGCGCCAGATACGACTGTCGTAAGAAAAGATGTTTGAAAAGAATTCTCCAAAGAAATCCTTGAGCGCGAGCTGTTTTTTAGAATTGAGCTGTCCACATTGATGGCAATACTTATCTTCTACATCTAGCGGAGTGCCGCAATTAAGGCATTTTTCACCTCTATATTTAATAAGCGATCTGGTGGTGGGTTTCATGTTGGGTGGTTAATCGCAGGTAAAATTAATCTAATTCGTAATATTCTGGGAGTTTGCCTCTCCTATTCCTATTAATTGATCATAACGCCCGCCTAGTTCTCTATAATAAGCAAGAACAGAATATTGATTTTCAGTTTGCCATTTGTTACCACTTATAAAACCAGGGTCTTGAGAGCCATTTTCATAAACTACTTGATAACGATAATTATAAAAACCTTGCTTTAAGAGAATTACAGCTTCATATTTGCCTGACTTAGGATTGAAAATAGCTTCATTTTCTTCTTGTAGTTGAAAAGCGTTATAATTTCCCATAATGTAAACTCTAGCGTCTGGCGGTAATTGTATTCCTTGTGTGTCTAATGCAAAGTGAATATTTACATATTCTGCCTGGACGTCATTATCCTCATTATCAATAGTAGTTACTAGAAAATTACCGTTAATATCTGGATTAAAAGTGTATTCTAAATCTTTGCGAGGTCCATCAACAAACAGATAGGCTTCATACAATTCTTTTTTACGTACAAAGTCAATATTATTGTTAGGTGATCTAAAGTCACGATTTTCAAAGTTTAAAAATTCATTTCCAGCCCAGAAGGATGTCTTTTCATCATATCTATAGACTTGTTTATTGCCTAAATTAAATTGAGGCTTTACATCTGTAAGAACGGTATTTAAATCACTGTTTTGAATGATAGTAACTTTGAGTTGATCGTTAGGGTTAATAAAATTAATCTCTCCAGAGTCTACAAAAAATTGAACACGTTGCTGTTCATTTACATATCGTAAATCTCGAGCTCTTTTTATTTCTACTCCTACAACAGCTTTTTCATCAATTACCATAAATTTTCTTGAAAATACTAGGTCGCGATTATCATTATAAATGTGGATCATATAATTTCCACTCACCTTAAATCCTTGAGTGAATTGATTAGGAATTCTTAGATCATAATGTGAATATGGCTGTATAGTTGTGAAAGAATTACGATAATTAAATATGCGCATATCGTCTATACCTATTAGAAATTCATTTTTGAATAACTGACTAGGTTTCCAGTCATAATCATAATGCTCAAAGCGGTAATAGTAATCTGCCTCGTCGCCTATCACATCATCAAAACTTATTTGAAAACCTTCTCCTAAAGTAAATATTGGGAGCATGTTCTCAGGTGGTTTATTAAAAGTAACTGTTTTGATATAATCTGGATCATTAACCAGCTGCTCCATGGTTTGTGCATGAGCATAAAAAAAACTAAAAATAACTGTAATTGATGATAAAATATACGACTTCATATAGGATTTCAATAGATGATAAATATAACGCAAAGTTGTTTGATTATTACGCTTTCGCGAAAGCGATGCCAAAAGTATAAAAACAATCTATTTAGACTTGATCTAAATAATTATTTAAGTTAATTTTCAGATCATTATATCGTAAATTTGCAGACTTTTATAAAAGACTAAATATAACATCCTATGTCAAAGGACATTAAGATTAGAAAAGGGCTTGATCTCAAGCTCAAAGGAGAAGCTAGCAATACAATTGTAACAGCTTCAAAGTCTTCCATTTATGCTATAAAACCTGCTGATTTTCACGCTGTTGTGCCTAAGTTAATTCTTAAGGAAGGTGCAACTGTAAAATCTGGGGAGCCTCTTTTTTATTCAAAGTACGATGAAAAAGTAAAATTTGTAGCGCCAGTAAGTGGAACGATTACTGAAATTTTACGTGGTGCCAAAAGACGTATACTGGAAGTGAAAATTACAGCAGATGGAAATTCTGATGCGGTTTCTCACGGTAAAGTAGATGTAACTACAGCCTCTGCAGATCAGGTAAAATCCTTATTGCTGGAGAGTGGTTGTTGGCCTTTTATTATTCAGCGTCCATACAGTGTTATTGCAAATTCTGAGGATACACCTAAATCTATTTTTGTGTCAGCCTATGCAACGGCGCCACTTGCTGGAGATCCAGAAGTGATCCTAGCAGATAAGAAGGAAGCATTTCAAGCTGGTATAACAGCATTAAGTAAGCTTACTTCTGGTAAAGTTCATCTTTGTGTAGGTAAAGGGTCTTCTTTAAAAGATGTTACTGATGCAGATGTTCATACAGTTAAGGGGCCACATCCGGCTGGAAATGTAGGTATTCAAATACATAAAATAGACCCTATTAATATGGGTGAGCGAGTGTGGACTGTAGGAGCAGAAGATGTTGCTACGATAGGAAACTTATTTTTGACTGGACAATTTCATCCAGAAAGAACCATATCTCTAGTAGGTACTGATGCAAAAGAAGAAGATCGTAAGTATTACAAAACTATAATAGGTGCTAATGTGAGCAGCATTATAGGTGAGGTAGATACTAATAAAACCAGAATAATTTCTGGTGATGTTCTTACAGGTGATAAATTAGAAAATAATCAATTCTTAAATTTTTATCACAATACACTTACACTCATACCAGAAGGTAATGAGTATGCTTTATTAGGGTGGTTGCCATTTACTCGTAACAAAATACCGTCAAATGCTGGTACTTCTTTCTCTAAACTATTAGGAGGAAAAAGAGAGGTAGATACAAATCTAAACGGTGAAGACCGTGCGCTAGTTGTAACTGGTGAAATGGAAGAAGTTATGCCGATGGATATTTATCCGTTACAGCTTATAAAAGCTTGTATGGCAGGAAATATAGAAAGAATGGAAAATCTAGGGATTTATGAGGTAGCTCCTGAAGATTTTGCTCTTATTGATTTTACTAATACGTCTAAGCTAGAAGCACAAGAAGTGATACGTCTAGGATTAGATTTAATGTTAACAGAAGTAGGATAGACTATGAAATGGGTTAGAAACAAATTAGACCAAGCTAGAAAGCCGTTTGAACCTGGGCAAAAATTTGAAAAATTTGCACCAGCTATAAATGCTTTTGACACTTTTTTATTTACTCCTAATCACACCACAAAGAAAGGTGCTCACATTAGAGATGTGGTTGATTTAAAGCGTACGATGATTACTGTCGTTATTGCTTTAATTCCAGCGCTATTATTTGGGATGTGGAATACAGGTGCTCAGTACTTGTATCAAGAAATGGGTCTTGCAAATGTAACTGACGTTCCTTTTTGGGATGCTTTTATTGAAGGGGCGATTTTAGTTACTCCTTTAATAATTGTGAGTTATGTAGTAGGATTAACTATTGAATTCATATTTGCGATCTATAGAGGTCATGAAGTGAATGAAGGTTACTTAGTTACAGGACTTTTAATACCAATGATTTTTCCAGTAGATATACCATTATGGATGCTGGCTATCTCTGTAGCTTTTGCCGTATTGATAGGTAAGGAAGCCTTTGGTGGTACTGGAATGAATATATTAAATCCAGCACTTACTGCACGTGCATTTGCATTTTTTGCATATCCTTTATATATGTCTGGAAATGCTATCTGGGTGCATCAAGGTGCTACTGATGGGATTTCTGGTGAGACTATTCTAGGAACTCTAGCGCAAGGGAAGTCAGTTGCTTACAGCTTTTTTGATGCTGCTGCTGGTTTTATTCCTGGTTCTGTGTCAGAGACATCAACTATTGCGGTTCTTATAGGTGCAGCAATCTTAATGCTTACTAAAGTAGGTAGCTGGCGTATTATCGTAGGAGGCTTTGCCGGCGCAGCGGTTATGGGATTAATTTTCAATGCTTTTGGTTTAAATGCTTTAATGCAATTTGATTGGTACATGCACCTAGTGGTAGGAGGATTAGCTTTTGGACTTGTTTTCATGGCTACAGATCCTGTTAGTGCTGCTCAAACAATGAAAGGTAAATGGATTTATGGTTTCCTTTGTGGATTTTTTGGGGTGATGATACGAGTATTTAATCCAGCATATCCAGAAGGAATCATGTTAGCAATATTATTGATGAACGTATTTGCTCCTACAATTGATCATTACGTAATTCAAGGAAATGTGTCAAAACGTAAAAAACGCCTTGCAAAAGCTAAGGCAAAACTTCAAACAGCTTAGAAATGGATAGAAATTCAAATGCTTATACATTTTTATTTGTCGTGCTACTCATCGCGGTAGTGGCAAGTGCTCTTGCTTTAACAGCTACAGCTTTACAACCAGAGCAAGCAGAAAATGTAAAGAATGAAAAAATGCAAAACATACTCGGTACTGTAGGTATTGAGGTGGCAAGAGATAGTGCTCAAATACCATTTGACAAATATATTGTGGAACGTATTGCGTTAGATAGTAAGGGTCAAGAACGTAGTGATGTAGACGCATTCAGTGTGGATCTTAAAAAAGAACTTAAGAACGATGTTGAAGAACAAGCGTTTCCATTGTACGTTGCAGATATTGAAGGCGCAAAATATTACATTGTTCCTTTAAGAGGTAAAGGTTTATGGGATGCTATCTGGGGTTATATTGCCTTAAAAGATGATGTGAATACCATTAAAGGTGCTGTGTTTGATCACAAAGCAGAAACGCCTGGATTAGGTGCAGAAATTACTCAAACTTGGTTCAGAAAAAGATTTGATGATGAGAAAATCTTTGATGAGTCTGGTAATTTTATAGGTGTTTCTGTAGCAAAAGGTTATCAAGGTGGAGATAATAAAGACGATAATGCAGTTGATGCTATTTCAGGAGCTACAATCACTGGCGATGGAGTAACTGATATGATTTCAGAACGTCTAGTGAATTACCTTCCTTACTTTAAAAATAATACTAACGTAAAAGTGGCTTCTAATTAATTAGTTCCGCTTTCGCGAAAGCGATATAAATCCAACCGTAATGGCTGAAAATAAAAATATTAGTAAAAAAGAAGATTTGATTCTTTTCTTATCAGATACTGATGAAAGAGAAGGTCTTTTAGGAAAGAAAAATAGAAAACTACTTGCTGATCCTTTTACAGATAACAATCCAATTACAGTTCAAGTTTTAGGTATTTGTAGTGCACTTGCAATTACTGTACAATTAAAACCAGCGATTGTGATGTCTATTGCTGTAATGGCAGTTATGGCATTTTCTAACATGATCATCTCTATGTTACGTAATTTGATTCCTTCTAGAATTAGAATTATTGTACAATTAGTTGTGGTTGCAGCTCTTGTAATTCTGGTAGATCAGATATTAAGAGCTTATGCATATGATGTATCAAAGGAATTGTCTGTGTTTGTAGGACTAATTATTACAAACTGTATTGTAATGGGACGTCTGGAAGCTTTTGCTTTAGGAAATGGAGTATATAAATCATTTCTTGATGGAATAGGTAATGCCGCAGGATATGCATTTATCTTGATCTTAGTTGCATTTTTTAGAGAGTTGTTAGGTGCAGGTAAATTATTAGGAATGGAAGTTATTCCTCAATCATTTTATGACGCTGGATATGTAAACAATGGTTTAATGCTTCTATCACCTATGGCATTAATTACTGTAGGTATCATTATATGGATACAACGTAGTCGTAACAGAACTTTAATTGAACAAAATTAATCTTAGAAATAGAAAACATGGATTTAATTAATCTCTTCGTTAAAAGTATATTTATAGAGAACATGGTTTTGCCTATTTCTTAGGAATGTGTTCTTATCTAGCGGTGTCAAAATCTGTTAAGACCGCAGTTGGTCTTGGTGCTGCTGTAGTGTTTGTATTAGGTATTACCGTACCTATTAACTGGTTGCTTGATACATATTTATTAAAACCTGGAGCTTTAACATGGTTAGATGCTGATTATGCAAGTATAGACTTATCATTTTTAAGGTTTATCATGTTTATTGCTGTAATAGCAAGTATGGTTCAATTAGTAGAAATGGTAGTTGAAAGATTTGCTCCGGCATTGTACGGTGCATTAGGAATCTTTTTACCATTGATTGCTGTGAACTGTGCCATCTTAGGTGGTTCTTTATTCATGCAGCAAAAAGACTTTTCTGGAATAGGAGAATCTGCAGTGTATGGTGTAGGTAGTGGTATAGGTTTCTTTCTTGCGATACTAGCGATAGCCGCGATACGTGAGAAGATTACTTATTCAAATGTTCCAGCACCATTAAGAGGTTTAGGAATAACGTTTATTATTACTGGACTTATGGCCTTTGGTTTCATGAGTTTTATGGGAATAGAAATTTAAAAAGAAAACATCGATATGGATTCTAATTTGTTTACGATTTTAGCGAGTGTAGTTATATTTCTTACACTTATTTTATTACTTGTTTCCTTATTACTTGGGGCAAAGTCAAAACTTTTACCTTCTGGTCCAGTTACTATAAATGTAAATGGTGAAAAAGATATCACTACAGGTTCTGGTGGCACATTGCTAGGTACATTAGGAGATAATAAATTATTTCTTCCGTCAGCTTGTGGTGGTGGTGGTACTTGTGTGCAGTGTAAATGTATCGTTACCGATGGTGGTGGAACTATATTACCTACTGAAGAGCCTCATTTCACAAGAAAGGAGATTGCTGAAGGATGGCGATTAGGTTGCCAGGTAAAGGTAAAACAAGATATGAAAATTGAGATTCCAGAGGAAGTATTTGGAATCAAGAAATGGGAAGCTGAAGTAGTACGTAACTATAATGTAGCTTCTTTTATTAAGGAATTTGTAGTGCGTCTTCCTGAAGATATGCATTATGAAGCTGGTGGTTATATTCAAATTGAGATCCCAAAATGTGAAGTACGCTTTGAGGACATGGATATCACCGCTCACCCAGAAGAACATGATACTCCAGATAAATTTCAAGAAGAGTGGGACAAGTTTAACCTATGGCCACTTGTTATGAAGAATGGAGAAACTGTTGAAAGAGCCTATTCTATGGCCTCTTTTCCTGCTGAAGGTCGTGAGATCATGTTAAATGTACGTATTGCTACGCCGCCATGGGATAGAGCAAAAAATGCATGGATGGACGTAAATCCTGGTGTTGCAAGTTCTTACATCTTTAACCAGAAACCTGGTGATAAAGTGGTTGTTTCTGGCCCTTATGGAGAATTCTTTATCAATCACTCTGATGCAGAAATGCTTTATGTAGGTGGTGGAGCAGGAATGGCGCC
>CAZBCH010000058.1:0-15390 GCA_964490235.1 uncultured Flavobacteriaceae bacterium
GATCTCGCTTTCGCGAAAGCGGAACAAACCCAACTGTAGAAACCAGTGACTGAGTTGTAGATTTATAAATTATCCAGCTGATTATCACTACCGCCGATGGTCCAAAAGAAGCCCACGAAGAAAAAACGATCTGCCGCCTGACCTATCTCACGACGGTTGAACTGTCCTTGAACATCTGGTGTGTTGCTGTACTGGTAACCGAAAACATTATCTCTACCCAATACATTAGAAATCGAGAAGTATAAAATCTTCTGTTGATCGATCAGGTAAGCCCAATTGAAATCTAGGCTTTGGAAAGAACTGGTTCTATCGTTTAAAAAACCAGCTTCATTTGCATTTGTAAAAGGGCGACCGCTGGAGTAATTGAAAGTAGCACCTATTTGTGACTGCCAGTCTTCTATCCAGTATTTTGTAACGAGACTGAAATTATGATCGGTAGCAAAATTAGGAGTCGCCTCTACAGGAAAATTGCGAAACTGCCTTTTGGTATCCAGATAAGAGTAGCTCACCCAATAATCTAGATTTTTAATTGAGGTCTCATCTCTCCAAAACAAATCCAGTCCAGCGGCATAACCGCTACCGTCGTTGCCTAAGTCACTACCAAATTGGACACGTTGTGTATCAAACGTGAGTAACTGATCGTACTTTTTATAATACGCCTCTGCTCGCAACATGCGATTGTTCTTTTTAAACAGAAAGTTTGCGATGTAATGTTGGGCGTTTTCTGGTTTTAGGTTTTCGTCGTATTGCTGTACATTGTTCTGTGCACTTTGATAAAAATTACCATAAGCCAGCGAAAATTGAGATGCTGGATTGATACTGATTGCCGCACTTAATCGAGGCGAGATTCTAAATTGATCGCTTGCTCCATAATAATCGCCACGTACACCAGCTTTAAATGCTAGATCTTTGGATGCAAAAACCTCAGCCTCTGTAAACGTACCGGTTATTCCATGATTGATTCCTGTTTCAAAAGTTTGTGTTTCTAGCTGGATGTCTTCATCATAATTGATCACAAACTGCTCCACGCCCATGTTAAGTTTAAAGTAGTTGTTGTATCGTTTTTGAAGTTTAAGTTTAGCATGTAGCGCGTTTTCTACTGCTTTTATTTTTGTGGTTGCCACGTTTACGTCGTTATTATCATGTGCAAGACTTACACCTGTTTCTATTTTCCAGCTGTCTGATAAATTGCCATTGTAATTTAAATTACCATAGTAGTTTCTATTTCTTAAACCAAAATAAAATCCTTCTTCTACATCTATATCTTCCTGAATAATAGCAAATTCATTATAAGAATATGCGCTGTATGCTTTAAAAAGTCCTTTGTCTAACTCACGTCTATAAACCGCTTCTCCATTAATACTTTGGAATGGCTTTTCAAATCGGTTGTTTTGCGGAATCAACTCATTATATGGCGCAAGGTTGATGTATTGTGCATTCACACTCAAACTATTTTTACCCCATATTTGAGTGTTACCGATGTTGCCGCCTACGCTCATGATTCCTATATCGGTTTTTTCTTCTTTAGGAAAATCGGTAGTGTTGAGAAGTAATACACTAGAAAGTGCATCGCCATACTCGGCACTATAACCACCTGTGGAGAATGTAATTCCATCAAAAAGAAATGGAGAAAATCTACCTCTCGTCGGTATATTTCCTGTGGTAGGAGAAAATGGTCTGAAAACTCGGCTTCCATCTATGAAAATCTGAGTTTCATCTGCACTACCACCACGTACAAAAAGACGTCCATCGTCAGCATTATTAGAAGTTCCAGGAAGTGTTTGCAAAGCACCTACAAAATCGCCAACTGCTCCAGCCGTGGTTACAATATCTAGCGGTTTCAAAACACTAGCCTTAGAACTATCGCCAGCACTAAAACTTCCTGCGCTCAAGACTACGGTGTTTAATGCGTTCATGCTTTCGCGAAAGCGTAACTTCAATCCTACCATTTCATTAATAGAAGCTTCTAACTCATAATCTTCATAGCCAATATAGCTGGCGATTAATTTACCGTAACCTGTTTCTTCTGTGGTAAAGGAGAATTTTCCATCCATATCAGTTGTAGTACCGTCATAAGTTCCTGCTAGATAAACATTCACGCCCATAACTGGCTCGTTTTGCTCATCATAAATTATTCCTGAAATAGTAGTTTGAGCAAAGGTGGTGTAACTGAAGAAGAGTGTGAGAAATGTAAAAAGCGTTTTCATGTAAGTTATTTTGATGGTACAAACTTGCAACCATGTAAGGCTTTTAAAAATTAAGAACTACTGAGTTGTAGGATTTCTGGGATGGGTTGTAAAAGAGTAAGATTTTTATATAATAAAGTTGAAAAGATGGATTATTCATGAGATAAAAAAGTTCAGAGATTTAGATTAATTTTTCAAATTGTAGTTCAAATGACATTTGTTTTTATTTTACAACTCAAAATTCCTAAATCCTTATCTTAGCAGCAATAAATAGATCTCATGAAAAAAATTGCTTTAATTCTTACGGCAGCTGTTTTATTAGCTAGTTGTAATTCTTCAAAAAATGTAGTCGCTACACAAAATGCTGGCTCTAGTACTTACTGGCAACAACATGTCAACTATGACATGGATGTAGATATGGACGTAGACCGTTATCAATATACAGGTAAACAAACCATTGTATACATTAACAATTCTCCTGAAACACTAGATCGTGTTTATTATCATTTATTCTTTAATGCATTCCAGCCAGGAAGTGAAATGGACGTGCGTTCTCGCACCATCGCAGATCCTGATAGAAGAGTAGGTTCTCGTATCGCTGCATTAGAGCCTAATGAAATAGGTTATTTGCATGTAAGCAATATGACGCAAGATGGAAAAGCGGTTAATGCTGTTGAAGAAGGTACCATATTAGTTGTGAAATTAAACAAAGCGCTTGCGCCAGGACAGTCTACTACTTTTGAACTGGACTTTAATGGACAGGTTCCTAAACAAATTAGAAGAAGTGGTCGTAATAATAGTGAAGGCGTTGCTCTTTCTATGACACAATGGTATCCTAAAATGGCCGAATTTGATAAGTATGGATGGAATACATCACCTTATGTAGGAAGAGAATTTCATGGAGTATGGGGTGATTTTGACGTGAAACTTACTATTGATAGAGAATATACAGTAGGTGGAACTGGTTACCTTCAAAATCCTAAAGAAATAGGTCATGGCTATGATAAAGCAAACTCTGGTCCTGCTAAAGGAAAAGATGGTAAATTAACTTGGCATTTTAAAGCGCCACAAGTACATGATTTTGCATGGGGCGCAGACAAAGACTTTATCCACGATATCTATAAAGGAGCAAATGGTGTAGACCTTCACTTTTTCTATAAAGACAATGACGCAATAAAGAAGAACTGGAAAGAATTGCAACCAGTCACTAATGAATTTTTAAAGTTTTTTAATGAAAATGTAGGTGAATATCCATACAAACAATACTCTGTTATTCAAGGTGGTGATGGTGGAATGGAGTATGCAATGTGTACATTAATAACAGGAGAACGTTCTTTTGGAAGTCTAGCTGGTGTTACCGCTCATGAATTTGCTCACTCCTGGTTCAATCATGTACTTGCTACTAATGAGTCTAAAGATGAGTGGATGGACGAAGGTTTTACTACTTACATTTCAAATCTTGCGATGAATGAAGTTTTTAAACAAGGAAATGATAATCCTAATGGAAGATCTTATCAAGGTTACATAGGGCTTGCAAAATCTGGTAAAGAACAACCACAAACTACCCATGCAGATCGTTATGAATATAACGCTGCTTATGGAACAAGCGCATATTCTAAAGGAGCTGTTTTTATGGCTCAATTAGGCTACATAGTAGGAGATGAAGTACGTGATCAAATAATTAAAGAGTATTACAACACTTGGAAATTCAAACATCCAGATCCTAATGATTTTAAAAGAGTTGCAGAACGCGTGAGCGGTTTTGATCTAGAATGGTATTTAAGAGACTGGACAATGACTACAAACACTATCGATTACTCCATTGAAGATATGAGTAATGTAGATGGTAAAAACATCATTTCTCTTAAAAGAATAGGATTGATGCCTATGCCATTAGATGTAGAAGTAACCATGAACGATGGAAGTACAAAAATGTATTACATCCCACTAGAAGAAATGAGAGGAGAAAAAGCAGTAGGAAGCAATGTTACAACGCTTGATGATTGGGCTTGGGCATATCCTACTTATGAACTGGTTTTAGATGGTATCAATATGAAAAATATCAAAAGCGTTACCATAGATCCTAATGAAATGATGGCCGATATCAATAAAGAAAATAACACTTGGCAATTGGAAGAGTAAGTTCCAGTTTGCAGTCTAAATTATCAATAGGCAGTAATTCTAATAGTAGAGTTACTGCCTATTTTTTTGTTGTTATATCGCTTTCGCGAAAGCGGATAACTAAATCTAACTTTTCGATCTAAGTATTCATGATTAGTTCAAACTTAAAACTGAATTTACCTACTTACTTTAAGACTCACTGACTAACAAACTCAAAGACTATCTTTGCACCATAATGAAGCTTACTCTAGGAAGAAATAAAAAATTAAAAAGCAAAAAAGCTACCGATCTTCTTTTCTCTGATGGAAAATCCATAAGAAAAGGCCCTTTGCGTATGGTTTATTTTATAGAAACGACTGGTGGCGATCATCAAATAGGAGTAAGTGTAGGAAAACGATTTTTTAAAAGTGCTGTGGACCGCAATAGAGTAAAAAGGTTGATGAGAGAATCTTATCGTTTGCATCAAGAATTACTTCCTGTTTCTGAAGACAGACATATAAAAGCCATGTTCATTTATCAATCAGGAAAAATGCCTGATTATCATTATATCGAGCAGCTTACTAAGAAGCTATTGAAGGAGTTGAGTAAAAAGGTTTCTAATCTAAGTAAGGGTGATGCAACTACATGAAAATGTAAAATACACTAAAACCTTAGAATTAGTACTTCTTCTTATATCAACTATATTAATTTTTTTAGGGTTGGTTTTCGCTTTATCTCAATTAATAGTTGATTTAAAATCTTCTTTGCTTTTAGCAGGTGTATTAACTATATCCTATGTCATTCTTATAATTAAGAAATTCATTGTGAAAACGTCTGATTTCAAATTAACAAACAAGCGTTTAGAATGGGATAAAAACACTATTGAATTCACAGACATCAAATATTACAAAATTCACTGGATTAAAGGAGCTGGCATAAAGTTCAAATTAAAAAGCGGAAAAGTAATACGATTGAGCTGCAATGATAGTTTTTGCGATTCTGAGCAGTTTGTTACTCTTTGCCATGAGATTGACTCTAAGCTAGAAAAGTTTGAAGATGCCTTAAGAAAAAAAACTTTTCTTGAAACAAAGTTAGGGTTCTATTTTGCTGTTGGCATAACTGTTTTAGTCCTAATAGTATTTTTATTTAAATTAGTTGTAAAGGGTGAGTTTAATGCAGGAAATTTAGGGCTTGTTTTGGTAAGTCTTGCAACAGTTTGGAGTGGAGTTTTATGGTATAAAAAATAATACATTCTAATAATTTTATTTTTTTGCTCATAGTATTTCTATTCCATTATGTCTATGGCATTAAACTTGAAAGCAATGCATCATGAACACCAGCGTTATACTCCATATGGAAATTACTAGTATTTATCCTATATTTAATGCATTCTATACATAAGTTGTAAAAAAGAATATGAGCAAAAAGATCAATATAAAAAGACAAATTTTACTACCCATTGCGGCGGCTGGATTGCTTCTATCGACAGCTAGTTTTCAAAACGATTTTTTTGAGATCGCAAAACAGATTGAGATTTTTACAGAAATGTATAAACAACTCAACATGAACTATGTAGACGATACTAACCCTGCAGACCTTATGGACAATGCCATAGAAGGAATGATGGAAGGTCTCGATCCTTATACGGTTTACTGGACAGAGCAAGAGGTAGAAAAATCAAAGATCAATAGACGTGGATCTTATACTGGTATAGGTGCAAATGTGCGCACTTTTGAAGATAAAATTACGATCATCGAGCCTTGGAAAGACTATCCAGCTGATAAAGCTGGACTAAAAGCAGGTGATGAAATTATAGAAATAGACGGTGTAAAAATAGTTGACTATAAAGAAAACGCTGGAGATTTATTACAAGGATCTGAAGGAACAGAGCTTACTTTAAAATACAAACGTCAAGGCAAAACCAGCACTACAACTCTTAAAAGAGAAGGTGTAGAAGTAAAAGCGGTCCCTTTTTATGAAATGGCAACTCCAGACATAGGCTATGTCGTACTTTCTAAATTTAATGAGAAAGCTTCAAGAGAAACAAAAGCAGCCATCAAAGAACTCCAAGAAAAAGGTGCTAAAAAAGTGATTCTTGACCTAAGAGGTAATCCTGGTGGATTATTAAGTGAAGCTGTAAATGTGTCTAACCTTTTTATCCCTAAAGACAAACTTATTACCAGCACACAATCTGTTGTACCTAAATACAATAAAACTTACCTCACAAAACGCAGTGAAGAATTTGAAGGAATGCCAGTTGCCGTTTTAATTAACGGTCGCAGCGCGAGTGCTAGCGAGATTGTAAGTGGTAGTATTCAAGACTACGATCGTGGTGTCATTGTGGGCGCAAGAAGTTTTGGAAAAGGACTTGTACAACGTCCTAAACCACTTTCTTATGGAACCCAAGTTAAGATTACCATTTCTAGATATTACACGCCTAGTGGCCGCTGTATTCAGGCATTAGATTATTGGAATCGTGATGAAAATGGTGATGCCGTACGTACTAAAAAAGAAGATTACAAAGCCTTTAAAACTGTAAATAGCGGTCGTACCGTTTATGACGGTGGTGGCGTTGAGCCAGATATTTCTCTTGAAACAGCCGCCTACTCTCCTATCACTACAGCGCTTTTAAAAGAGAATTCTATCTTTGACTACGCTACAGATTATTACTACAAGCATCAGTACAATTCTATAGATGAGATTCAATTTACCGATGCCGACTTTCAAGACTTTGTTACTTGGATAGAAAAACGTGGTTTTGAATTTGAGACGGTTACAGAGTCCGCTTTCGCGAAAGCATACCAATCAGCCACTAATGAAGAATTAGATGATGATATTAAAACATCTTATGATTCTATGCTAGAAGCCATTAAGAAAGCAAAAAAGAAAGAAGTAATCGATAAAAAGGCCGAAATAAAAAGTCTTCTTACAGATGAAATCGTTAAAAGGTACTTCTATAAAGAAGGTCTTTATAATTACCAAATTAAATACAATCCAGAAATAAGAGCAGCCATAGAAGTCCTTAATGATGAGGGAAAATATAATCGCATTCTTAAATAATGAAGTTTAAAATTCAAATAGTATCTATATTTCTATTTCTTACACTAGTAGGCAAAGCGCAGCTTACAGAAACACATTCTGTATATTTTGATCTAGATAAAGACAAGTTTTCCTTTAGTGAAGGAAAGCAACTCAATTCCTTTTTTGATGATCTATTATACAAACCATTACTAGATGTAAAAATTTTAGGGTACTGCGATGATCGTGGTTCTTATGAGTATAATTTAGACCTTTCTAACAGACGCGTAGAAACAGTTTCAAAATGGCTACAAAATCATCAAATTACTATAGAAAATATTTCTAAAACTATAGAAGGTCGTGGTGAAGTTGCTCTAGAAGATGGATCTGAAGAGTTAAGTATAGACGATGAGCGCGCTCAAAACCGTCGCGTAGATGTAGTTTTTTCATTAAAACAAAGCATTGCTAACCGCATTGAAATCAAAAAATTAGATAAAAATGATCTCACTGAAGCTGAAGCACAAGAGATAAAAACTTACGAAAAAAAGGTTATAGAAACTGTTCTTAATCAAGAAAACAGTACTCAATCTATTCCTACTTCTAACAATAGTAATACTCCTGTAAAAGAACCAGTAGTTGAGGTTGCGCCAGCAGATGAGGAAGAAGAAGAATATTTAGATATTCCTACAAAACTGGATCCACCTGTAGATAATACTCAAGAACCTTTCAAATCACTTTTAAGTAAAAACCTTAAGAAAGGGCAAGTTATAAGATTAGAAAATATACTATTCTATAAAGGAAGATCTACAGTGCTAGAAGAATCTCAACCACTTCTAGATCGTGTAGCAGAAATTCTCGTGGCGCGAGAAGATATCCATTTTGAAATACACGGTCATGTATGTTGTATAAATCCTGTTTATAAAGATGCTTATAATCGCGATACAAAAAAGTCCAATCTATCCTTTGATAGAGCCAAAGCTATTTTTCAAATTCTAAGAAATAGAGGCGTGAATTACAATAGAATGAAATATAAAGGTTTTGGCCGTAAAAAGCCTTTAGGTGGTATTGATAAACTAGATCGTCGTGTAGAATTATACATCACAAAAATAGACACTCAATAAACTATTGATCATTATTGTATAGAATTATTATTTTATCGTAACTTTGCGATGAAACAATTATGGGAATTACTAAAACAGAAAAATTTACCGAAGAGCAAAATAAAGTAGCACGTATGGCCAAAGCTCTCGCGCATCCTGCTAGAGTTGCCATTATTCAATACTTATTCTCTATTGACTCTTGCGTTTGCGGCGATATCGTCCAGGAAATAGGTTTGGCGCAACCTACTATTTCACAACATCTTAAAGAACTTAAATCGGTAGGACTTATTAAAGGCAGTGTCGAGGGCACAAGTGTTTGTTATTGTATAGATCATAAAAATTGGTCCTTAATGAAAAACTTGCTTTCCCCTATATTAAACCTCGATGCTGCTACTATAAATAAATGCTGTTAAAAAAATTTACTATTATTAATCGTAATATTACAATTAAATAAAAATATGAAACTTTCAGAATTTAAAAATCAATTGAACCAGTTAGATCAAATCGCATTTGAATTGCCAGACGGTACTCTGGTTCCTGCTCATTTTCATGTAACTGAAGTAGGTAAAGTCATCAAACATTTTATAGACTGTGGTGGCAAAGAGCGACTGGAAACGGTAGTAAATTTTCAATTATGGGAGGCAAATGATTATGATCATAGATTACACCCAGAAAAATTATCTGCAATTATTGAACTTTCAAAAGAAAGATTAGGTCTTCCAGATGCTGAGATTGAAGTAGAATATCAGGCAGGCACCATTGGAAAATTTGGTATCGATTTTAATGGAAAGAACTTTGTTTTGACCAATAAATTAACCAATTGTCTCGCACCAGACTCTTGTGGTATTCCTAAAGAAAAATTAAAAATTAAATTATCAGACGTGCCAGCTCAAAATTCTTGTGCTCCAGGTTCTGGTTGTTGTTAAATCTATAACGTATGTTTTTACCAATCAAAAATTTCCTAGATGGATTAGATGTAAATTCTATTCCGCTTTCGCGAAAGCGAGAACTAGACCAGCTTACTAATTATGTAACTGAAAGTCTCAACAAGCATCAAAAAGCGCAACTGACTTTTATTTGTACACACAACTCAAGACGCAGTCATTTGTGTCAAATATGGGCTCAAGTCGCTGCTCGATTTTACGAAGTTACCAATGTACATTGCTATTCTGGTGGAACAGAAACTACGGCCCTTTACACTAGAGTCGCAAAAACACTTAAGAAACAAGGTCTGGAAATCACTAAAAATAACAAAAAAGAAAATCCAAAATATTACATAGAATACAGCGAGGTCATGCCACCTATAAAAGCTTTTTCTAAGTTATTTGACCATGAGTCTAACCCTACATCTAACTTTGTCGCGGTAATGACTTGCGATCACGCATCAGAAAACTGTCCCTTTATTCCAGGTGCAGAGAAAAGAGTAGGTATTACTTATCTAGACCCTAAAGTTAGCGATGGAACACCAGAGCAAAAGGCTGTTTATGAAGAACGTAGCATTCAAATCGCTACAGAAATGAAGTATGTTTTTTCTAAAGTTACAACTCGCTAGATCATGAAGAAAAAACTTTCCTTTCTCAATCAATACCTAACCTTATGGATCTTTCTAGCCATGGCGATAGGTGTAGGATTAGGCTATGCGATTCCTGATATGGCGACTTATATCAACTCCATGAGCTCTGGGACAACAAATATTCCCATAGCTATAGGATTGATTCTTATGATGTATCCACCACTCGCCAAGGCAGATTATAAACTGCTACCTAAGGTTTTTAAGAATACTAAAATATTGAGCATCTCACTGTTGTTGAATTGGATTATCGGTCCCGTTTTAATGTTTGCACTGGCGTTAATTTTCCTTCAAAACCATCCAGAATATATGGTTGGTCTTATTTTAATAGGTTTAGCACGTTGTATCGCTATGGTATTAGTGTGGAATGATCTTGCAGATGGTTCTCCAGAATATGGAGCAGGATTAGTAGCTTTAAATAGTGTTTTTCAAGTTTTCGGATATTCCTTTTATGCATGGTTATTTATTACAGTGTTGCCGCCTTATTTTGGCTTTGATGGAGCTATTGTTGATATCTCTATTGCCACGATAGCAGAAAGTGTTGCGATCTATTTAGGAATTCCATTCCTTATGGGAATTTTAAGCCGTTATTTTTTAGTAAAAGTAAAAGGTAAAGACTGGTATGAGAATGTTTTTATTCCAGCGATTTCACCCATTACTTTAGTGGCGCTATTGCTTACGATTGTTTTGATGTTTTCGTTAAAAGGAGAATTGATTGTGGAGATTCCGTTTGATGTGTTATTGATCGCTGTTCCTTTATTGATTTACTTTATCGTGATGTTTTTAATAGGATTCTTTATAAGCAAATACCGTGGTGCCACCTATAGTGAAAACGCAGCCATTTCTTTTACCGCAGCAGGAAATAATTTTGAACTTGCCATCGCGGTAGCGATTGCCGTTTTCGGATTAAATTCCGGTCAGGCGTTTACTGGTGTAATTGGACCGTTAGTGGAAGTTCCTGCTTTAATATTGCTGGTAAGAGTGGCGTTTTGGTTGAGGAAGAGGTATTATTCTGTGGGTTGAAGAACCTGCACTGTGAATTCATAAAATAAAGACTTTTATTTTTTTCCTACAAAGTGACAATTATTGTTATTAGAGTTTTATAAAACTAATAGAAATATATTTGAGGACAGACTACTTATCGATGGTTTTTAGATAATTAAAAAGAATCCCGATTCAACCAAACATGCCAAGACGAAAACTTGGCATGTTAGTTTCTACATAGCTTTCCAGATTTGACATGCCAACTATTGGTGTTGGCATCGTCTAAATCTAATCGAGTTGCTTTTTATAAGCCTAAGGTTTAACGATATTTGCGCCACCTAAAAATTATTTAGGAATACCATGATGACACTCGTTTCAAAAGACCTATTAAAAGCCTCCGAAATTCTTAATAGAGAAGAACTAGTTGCTATTCCCACAGAGACCGTTTACGGTTTGGCTGGTAATATTTATAGCGATTCGGCAATTAAAAAGATCTTTGAAATAAAGAAAAGGCCTTTTTTTAATCCGCTGATTGTGCATATTCATAGTATGGAGCAAGTTCAAGATCTCGCAGTTGATTTTCCCGAGAAAGCGCAACAGCTGGCGAAGGTTTTTTGGCCAGGTTCACTGACTCTTATTTTACCCAAAAAGGAATCTGTTCCTGATCTTATCACAGCTGGAAAAGATACCGTAGGGATAAGAATGCCTAATCATCCTTTAACTTTAGAGTTATTAAAGAATTTACCCTTTCCGTTAGCTGCTCCTAGTGCAAATCCTTTTACGCACATCAGTCCTACAAAAGCGCAACATGTGAAAAATTATTTTGATGGAGAGCTAGAAATGGTTCTTGATGGTGGTAACTGTACAAATGGTATAGAATCTACTATCGTAGGTTTTGAAAATGGTGAACCTGTTGTTTATAGACTAGGTTCTATTTCTGTTGAAGAAATAGAAAAGGTGATAGGTAAAGTATCGGTTAGAAATAATAAAGAGCAAGCACCTAATGCTCCAGGAATGTTAGAGAAACATTATTCACCACGTACAAAAACCTATTTAGTGCTGGATATTACAGCTTTTATCGCTCAATATCCAGAGAAAAAAATAGGTCTTCTACTACACTCCACAGATCATGAATCTTTTAATGTGACAAGTATTAATTATCTTTCTAAGACTGGTAATTTAAAAGAAGCTGCTTCTAATTTATACAGTGCGATGCATGAAATGGATTTATTAGAACTAGACATGATTGTTGCACAGCGGCTACCAGATCATGATTTAGGGCAATCTATTAATGATCGATTACAGCGAGCAACTAAGTAGACTAGTTCTTATCTTTACCATGTGAAAATCATAGTCATCTTTTTTTCAATTTACTTCTTAAGTCTCAACATTGTGCCATGTAATGATGCAGATGTAGAAACTCATGATCAAACTGAAAAAATATCAGATCATGATTCTCATGATTCTCATGATCATGAAGATAAATGTTCCCCATTTTGCCAGTGCAATTGTTGTTCCATTCACGTGATAACTTATAATCTTGAAGTTTTAGAGTTGGTGGAAATTGTCGCAATCAACACCCAAAACTCTTCTTATATCAATCCGTTTTACGATGGTTATAACGGCTCTATTCTACAGCCACCACGATTAAATAGTTAAGTCTTATTTAAGAGAACTATTTTAAAACTCTAAAAAGTTTAATTCATAGTTCTCAATTCCTATTTCGATAATACCGTATAACGCTGTCTTATCAGCACTTTGGTTTTCGAATTTATTTATCTATTTAAAATTTAATACATGAAAAAACTCATTTTATGCAGTGTGTTGTTGCTGTGTTACGCTTTCGCGAAAGCGCAAACAAAAACAACTCAAGATATTACCATTACCATTATTACTCAAAAGGATAAAGAAACATTGTTAGGAGCCAATGCATTTATCAAAGATCTAGAAATAGGTGCGATGGCAGATGTTAATGGAAAAGCCGTTCTAAAGAATATTCCAGAAGGTTTACATGAAGTAACCATCAGTTACATAGGATATAGCTCACAAACATTTATGGTTACTGTGCCAGGTGAAAAATTTTATACTATCGAGCTTAAAGAAGATGCTGGCAAACTTAAAGAGATTGTGATTCAATCTACTCGATCTACGAGAACTTTTAAACGCACGCCTACTCGTATAGAATTTATAGGTGGAGAAGAACTAGTAGAGAAAAATGCCATGAATAGTACTAATATTTCTATGGTATTGAGAGAAAGTACTGGAATCCAGATGCAACAAACTTCTCAAAGTAGTGCTAACCAGTCTATACGTATTCAAGGTTTAGATGGACGTTATACACAGCTTTTGAAAGATGGATTCCCTCTTTATGGTGGTTTTGCCGGTGGATTGAGTATCATGCAAATACCACCGCTAGATATCAAGCAATTTGAAATTATAAAGGGTAGTTCTTCTACTCTATATGGTGGTGGCGCTATTGCTGGATTAGTAAACATGCAAACCAAAAAGCCAGAAGAAGAAAAAGAACTGGATCTTATGCTGGTAGGAACTCAAGCCTTGGGAACTACTTTTAATACATTCTACAGTGCAAGAAATGAAAAATGGGGAACAACACTTTTTGCTAATGCAAATTTTCAAGAAGCCTATGATCCAGATGGTGATGAGTTCTCAAATTTACCAGAAACAACTTCAGTTACATTAAATCCGCGTGTGTTTTATTATCCAAGTGAACAATCTACCTTATGGTTAGGTTTAAATGCCACTTATGATGATCGTACAGGTGGTTTTATTGATGTAATAGATGGTGATAGAACTGGTTATACAGAAACTAACACCTCACGTAGATGGAGTACTCAGTTTAATTATGACCAGCAATTTAACGCTAATTCTAGTTTACAAGTAAAAAATAGTATCGCACTATTTAATCGTGACTTGATCATTCCTAATATGGAGTTTAAAGGAAAGCAAACCAATTCCTTTACCGAGGTGAATTACAAAACTCAAAACGAAAGAACCGACTGGATTCTAGGTGCAAATTTGTACACCTCTAGCTTTGATGAAACTACAGCAATGGATAGAGATCAAAGTGATACTACTGCAGGATTATTTGTAAATAATATTTATGATATATCTGACAGGTGGATTCTAGAAACAGGTTTACGTACAGACTTCACAACCGATTGGGGAACATTTATCCTACCACGTTTTTCTATGCTTTATAATGGAACAGGTGGTTTTACCAGCCGTTTAGGTGGTGGATTAGGATATAAAGTTCCTGATCTATTTACAGAAGAGGCAGAGTTTGTTCGTTTTGAAAACGTACAAGGAATTGATAAGGATCTATTAAGTGCAGAAACCTCTTATGGAATGAACTTGGACTTTAACTACGTCACTAGATTAACTGATGAAGTAAGATTTTCCATCAACCAACTGTTTTATATAACCGCAATAGATAACGGATTATTATTATTACAAAGCCCACTAGGAAATGGATCATTAGAATATTTTAACGCACCAGATCTTACCCTAAGTCGCGGTGCCGAAACTAATATTAAATTCTCTTATAAAGATTTTAAATGGTTTCTTAACTATGCATTGATAGATACACAACTTAACTTTCTTGAAGGCAGTCCACAAAAACCACTTACTGCAAAACATAATGCAGGTAGTGTGATTATGTATGAAAATGAGAAATGGCGCATAGGTTATGAAACCTACTATACTGGAGAACAACTACTATTTAATGGAACAGAAACTACAGATTTTATAACCATGGGATTACTAGTCATGAAAAACTTTGAATGGGGACATTTGTACGCAAACTTTGAAAACTTTACAGACCGCAGGCAAAGTCGTTTTTCTCCTACTCTAGCAGTTGATAATGGCATTCCTACTTTTAATGAAATTTATGCTCCTACAGATGGGTTTATTTTAAGTTTAGGCGTTATTTGGAAGCCTTTTGGAAATCATAGTGAGCATCATGATGATGATTAAGTACTAATAGCAAAACCGTAATAACATCTTTTTATACAGGTGTTATTACGGTTTTATATTTATATACCTTTTAAAATTGGCGATTAAAATTGCATAACCATCGCCTGATGTGGGATCCCATCTTCAAGATACTTCTCACCGGTAGCAATAAATCCTAGATCTGTATAAAATTTATCTAGATAACACTGTGCAGATATCTTAATAGATGGAAGATTTTCCGCTTTCGCGAAAGCGATACTGGCCTTCATAATTTCCTGACCATAAGATTTACCACGATGTTGTGGACTTACTACAACTCTACCTATACTCGATTGTTCAAAATAATCACCAGGTTTGAAGAAACGAGTGTAAGCGACTAACTGATCTTTTTCATAACCTAATATATGAGTGGCTTTTTGATCCTTACCATCCATATCTTGATAGACACAATCTTGTTCTA
>CAZBCH010000059.1:0-5506 GCA_964490235.1 uncultured Flavobacteriaceae bacterium
CTACGTTGTTAATTGTTAAGGCAGTTCCTTGCCCTACACCAGGATCAGTATCTATAAAATATTCTGCAGCTGTTATGTTTTGCGCTTTCGCGAAAGCGAGACCACAACAAACCACTAGGAAAAGTATATAATTTTTCATGAGTTCTAGTCTTAGTGAGATCTAGCCTCGATGTCAAAAGTCACCGTACCGTTTTGAACAGCCGATCCAGTGTAATTGCTAATTCTTACTTCTGGGTAGCCCTTAGAATTACCTAAATATTCAAAATTGAAGTTAGTTTGAAATCCTATATCGTCACCATTTGCGCCAGCGCCTATTAGTGGCGATCCTGATTGTAAACCGAAGTCAAACACCGTGTTTGGTGCAATGGTATATGCTATGTTAAATAAAGGGTTACCTGAGAAGGTACAATTGTTTACGTTTTGAGTTTGTGCTGGGTTGGTTTGTTGAATATTTACTGTATTTGCAAAATTATCTGGGTCATAAAAAAAACAGTTGTTAAATGAATAGCTGCCAGTTACTCTCACATTTCCGCCTCGGGAAATAATTACACAATCTATAAAAGTGATTGGAGGATTAAATTGGTTATTCATTAAATTCAGAGATATGTCAATGAAAATATTATTTGCTACGAGAACATTATTTCCTGAAACGGACAACGCTATTCCACCTGGTGTTCCATCTATACCAATGATATTATTTCTTAAAGTGATATTATTTACAGAATTAACAGCAGAAAAACTTTGCAACTCATTTCCTTCTACAATCACATTGGTTACTTGAAAATTAGAGTTTCCATTGAATCCGAGACCTCTTGCCTTACATTCTGATACTCTAATATTAGACAGATTAGCTGTAATCGCATTATCGGTTTGAAGGAATCCAAACTCCATACCGCGTAATGTTGTACCGCTTGACCCATCCGTTAAAGTAAAACCTGAAACAGTTGTTTTATAAAAGGGCTCTTTATAGGAAGTTCCTATTATAGTCAAATCCTTGTTTATTTCAATAGTGCCACTTCCAGTATTTGGATTGCTGTAGGTTATGTCTGATTGCTGCACATAAATGGTATCGCCATTACTAGCGGCATTAATCGCACTTTGAACATCTGTAAATTGTGCACCAGCTCCTGGTGTGTTATCAACAGTCCAAGTAGTTTGTGCTTGAAGAAGGAAAAAATTAAATAAAAAGAATGTAGAACTGATCAAGGTTAAAAACGAATTTTTCATAAGAGTTGAGTATAGTTAAAAATGATATTCCGAAATTATTGGAAATCATTGTGCAAGAACATTCCCTTTAATGGGGAGATTTTTTTTTGATTCAATCTGATTTGAGTTAAAGAGTTATTCTAAGGTGGTGTATCCTTTACATTTAATTGAAACTTTTTTACGCAACTTATCTATTATATTTACTGGTTTTATAAAATAATTTTTATTGTATGTCCTTCAAAAAACTCTTCAAAAGACTTCTCTTAATCGTTCTTTCGGGATATTTAATAGTTTGCGGTTTATTGTATTTCTATCAAGAAAGTTTATTGTTTTTTCCAGAAAAATTGGATCAAGACTTTCAATTTGAATTTAAAAATGAGTTTATAGAACGAGATATCATGACGAGTACCGGTCACTCCATCAATACATTGTTGTTTCCTAAGGAGAATGCCAAAGGTGTGATTCTTTATTTGCACGGTAATGGTGGCAGTTTAAAATCTGTAGGAAATGTGTCGGAGCATTTTTTACCGCTAGGTTATGATGTTTTTATGGTGGATTATGCAGGTTATGGGAAAAGTTCTGGCACTATCACAAGCCAAGAAGAATGGTTTGAAGATATGCAATTCATTTATAATGATTTAAAAGACAGCTATTCTGAAGATAAAATTATCATTATAGGATATTCCATAGGTACAGGCGTTGCTTCTTATCTAGCCTCTCAAAATAATCCTACTCAACTCATTTTACATGCCCCATATTATAGTATGACAGATATGATGCAGCGCAATTACCCTTTGATTCCCACATTTATATTAAGATATGAACTTGCAACAAACGAATATTTGAAAAATGTAAATAATCCTATTCATTTATTTCATGGTGAAAATGATCAAGTAATTCCAGTAGAATCAGCGGTTATGTTAAGTAAAGAATTAAATATCCCATTCACTAAATTAGAGAATCAAGGTCACAACAATTTATCTGGAAATACGACGGCTTTGTTACAATTAAATGAGATTTTAAATGATTAGAAAAAAATACCTCTATTTTGCTTTATTGATTGTGATGGCAATTGTAGTTTATAAAGTCATTACCTTTTTTACTCTTCAAGAAGATAGGATTAATGCTACATACCTAATTCCGCAAGATGCAGTTTTCTTCATTGAAATGGATGATCCATTGCGCAACATGAATACGCTGGCCGAAAGTGAGATATGGGATCATTTACAAACAAATGAAACCATCCATAAAATGAGTGCAAAACTCAACGCGTTAGACACCATTTTTCAGTCTAAAACAGATCTTTTTGAGATCATAGGCAATAGAGATATCTTCTTGAGTGCGCACATGATAAAGAATGATGACTATGCTTTTTTGTATGTTATAGATTTAGAAAAATTATCAAGATTTGAATTTCTTAAGAATAATATCAACCAACTAGTAAACAAGAATTTTGATGTTACAAAACGCATTTATAATGAGGTTGAGATTACAGAGATAACAGATAAAAGCACCTATGAGATTCTATCGCTTGCCTTTATAAAAAATCAAATGATTGCTAGCTATACGCATACACTAGTAGAGAAAAGCATTGATGAGTTTAAAGCTCCAGTTATAGGCCGTGATTTACAATTTCTAGAAATCCAGCGAGAGGTTAAACAGCAAGACCTTTTTCGGTTTTACCTCAATCATAAATATTTAACTGATTATTACAGAGTTTTTTCAAATGAAAAAAGTGCTATAATAGACTTATTTGAGGAGCATTTTAATTTTTCGGGATTTCATATAGATGTAGATGATGACCAGTTGTTAATTGCAAATGGCTACACAAATGGTGATCAAACAGCGCAAAGTTTAATCACTGCTCTTAATGATTCTGGTACAAATAAAGTTACAGTTAGCAGCGTGTTGCCTCAAGAAACGGTCTTGTTTTTAAGCTTTGGATTTGATACTTTTTCTGAGTTGCATCATAATTTTTATGACCTGCTAGAACGTGAAAATTCTAACTTATTTAATGAGTATTCTCAAGGAAGAAAAACAATTGAAGATCTTATTGATATAGATTTAGAGCGAGATTTCTACTCATGGATGGATGGTGAACTCGCTTTCGCGAAAGCGGATGCTCAAAACATATCTGAAAAAGAAGGAATTGCCGTAGTCATTAAGGCCAAAAATACAGACGATGCCAGCGAAAGGTTAAAATTTGTAGAACAACAAATCTCAAAAAATACACCGGTTAAATTTAAAGAAGTAAATTATAGAGGTTACAAAATCAATTATTTAGATTTAAAGGGTTTCTTTAAATTAATTGCAGGATCATTATTTGATGCTATCGAGAAACCCTACTATACAATCATCGATGATTATGTGATTTTTAGTAATTCCCCTAAAACGCTTAAGTTATTTATTGACGCTCAAGAAGAAGAAAAGACTCTTGCCGCAGTTGAATATTACAATGATTTTAAGCAGGAATTTAGTTCTGAAAGTAATGTGTTTTTATACGTAGATACTAATAAATTAATAGATGCGTCTACAAAGTATTTAACAGCAACCTCTAGAGAAGAACTCAAAGCAAATGAAACTTTTTTCTCACAGTTCACTCAGATAGGACTAGAACTAACTGCACAGGAATCGTTTTTTGAATCTAAAGCGTTGATACATTATGATAAAGACTACGATCATGAAGCCTTACAACAAGAAGAACGAACAAAAGACATACCACTAGACTTTGTAACTATACGAAAAGAAGAAATAAGCAAGGAAACAGTATTTGATATAGCACCTATATTTCCTGATGATTTTACGGCAAATTACTACGAACAAAAGTATACTAATGGTAATACAAAAATGAAAGTATACTTAAAAGATGGTATTCCAGATGGACGTTATAAAGAATACTATTTTGATGGCCAGCTCAAAATTTCAGGGCGATTTGATGAAGGAAAGAAAGACGGTAGATGGAAAGCTTATTTAAGAAATGGTAAGTTGTATCACAAAGAACGTTTTTAATTCTTCATCGAGGTAAATTAGTCCAGATTGCTTGGTAGAAATTTACGACCTAAACTCAGCTTTTAGAAGTGAGGGCAATCGTGCTTGCGCAAGAGTAAAAACTCAAAAACTCAGAGACTCAAAAACTCACGAACTAATCTCGATTCTCTCTTTTTTCTCGTACTCGCTGTTTAAAATTACGCCTTTTTCGATTTCTAGTGTTGCCTTGCTTACTTCTGTTCCAAAATAGAAACACTATAAAAGCAAGCAAAACGCCACCTATATAAATCCAGTCTTGGTATTTGCTTAAGATTTCCATGGTTTATTTCTTATATCACTTTCTACAATTCCATCACGCAAGCGTATGACTCTGTGTGCATGTTCTGCAATGTCCTCTTCATGGGTTACTAATATCACGGTATTACCATCGGCATGAATTTTATCAAATAGCGCCATGATTTCAACACCGGTTTTAGAATCTAGGTTTCCTGTAGGTTCATCGGCAAGGATGATGGAAGGATTATTCACTAATGCTCTTCCTACCGCAACACGCTGGCGCTGCCCACCAGATAACTGATTAGGCTGGTGATCCACACGATCTGCAAGACCTACACTGGTTAGAACCTCTTCAGCACGAGCTTTACGGTCTTTTTTGGACTTACCAGCATAAATCATTGGTAAAGCCACATTGTCAAGTGCTGTAGTTCTAGGTAATAGATTAAATGTTTGGAAAACAAAACCTATTTCTGTATTTCTAATTTCGGCGAGTTGATCATCACTCAAGCTAGAAACATCTGTCCCATTGAGTTTATAGCTTCCTGCGGTAGGCGTATCTAGACATCCTAAAAGATTCATCAATGTAGATTTACCAGAACCAGAAGGTCCCATAAAAGCAATATAATCACCTTTTTTTATGTCTAGGTCTATCCCTTTCAAGACATGAACAGTTTCTGATCCTAGTTTAAAATCACGTATAATATTGCGTACTTCGATGACATTTTCACTCATGGAACTAAATTAAGAATTTTAGATTTACGAGTATGACGCCTCAAAGCTTTTTTAGTTACAGATTTTAGATAAAAGTAAATTTAAAATCAAAATCAAAATCAAAAATAACTTCAACTTTAGTTTTGAGCTCATTTAAAAACCTTAGCCATTAGGGTTGGGGAAAAAGTTTCATTTTTTTAAATTAATACCATCATCTGTTCTAGCCTTTACGACCAAAATTCGTTCTACTCATTTTGCCCACCTTTCCCTTTCTAAGGAAAGGAGTTTATTAAGATGTCTGTAAAACGATTAAACCTATAGTTTT
>CAZBCH010000060.1:0-9657 GCA_964490235.1 uncultured Flavobacteriaceae bacterium
TGGAGTTCCCAAAGTTAAAGTTGCAGCAGTTTTGTCAGTATCTATACCTAAACCAGCCGCTTCTACACCTATTAATTTTACTTCTTTATCATCTAAAAAGTGATAAAAAGCGCCCATAGCATTAGATCCACCACGTACACAAGCAGTCGCATAATCTGGGAAACCATCCATTTGCTTCTTGATCTCTTCAGAAATCACAGATTGATATCTTGCTACCATGTCTGGATAAGGATGAGGTCCAACTACAGAACCTATAATGTAATGAGTATCTTCTGGATTATTGATCCAGTCGCGCATGGCCTCATTGGTAGCATCTTTTAATGTTTTAGAACCACTAGTTGCTGGACGTACTGTAGCACCTAGCATTTTCATACGTGCTACATTAGGAGCTTGACGTTCAATATCTTTTTCACCCATGTAAACGATACATTCTAGTCCTTTTAGTGCACAAACAGTGGCTGTTGCAACACCATGCTGTCCTGCACCAGTCTCTGCAATAATTCTTTTTTTACCTAGCTTTTCGGCAAGTAAAATCTGTCCGATGGTGTTATTTACTTTATGAGCGCCAGTATGACATAGGTCTTCACGTTTCAACCAGATTTCTGCTCCATATTTTGCTGATAACCTTTTTGCCAAAAACAGAGGAGTAGGGCGACCTACATAATCCTTAAGCAATTGATGAAACTCTTCTTGAAACTCTGGAGATTTTTCTATCTCAAGATAGTTTTCTTGAAGTTCTTCAATATTAGGATAGAGCAATTCTGGAATGAATGCACCACCGAATTCTCCATAAAATCCTTTTTCATCTACTTGATAGCTCATTTTCTTAATTTTTCTATGAATGTTTTTATTTCTTCTATGTTTTTAACGCCAGGCTCTGTCTCAAATTTTGAATTAAGATCAATGCCTAAAAACATGTTGTGTTTAAATTCTTTTATCATGGTGACATCATTTTTTGAAATGCCACCAGTTAATAAAAACGGAACTTCTCCCTTATAAGAGTCGAGAATAGACCAGTTAAATTTCTTGCCACTACCACCATAATTAGGTGTAGCAGTATCAAATAAGAAAAAAAGTTTGCCGACATATTGCGATGCAAGCTTTTCCCATTCTTTTAAGGTATCAAAATTAAAGTCTTCGGTGATTTGAAATGCTTTAAATATCTTGATGTCTATTTCTAGTAACGCTTTCGCGAAAGCGGGATTCTCATCACCATGTAGTTGAACCACATCTAGTTGTAATGGTATAATGTCTTTTAAAATATTGTCAAAAGTTTCATTCACATACACACCTACAGTGCCTTTATTCATGGTTTGTTGTGCTACTTCTTGCTTTTGAGAATTGTCTACAAACCGCTTAGACTTTGAGTAACGTATAATTCCCATGAAATCGATGTCCAATTCTTGTAGCTGGTTGATATTGTGGATGTCGCGCATGCCGCACACTTTAATCATCATGATTTTATAGCTTTTATAAATTGCTCGCAACTTGCTCCTGGTAAGTCCGTTTTCATAAAGTTTTCACCTATTAAAAATCCTTGAAAGCCCAGCTCTTTAAGTTCTTTAACTGTTTCTGGATTAGAAATACCGCTTTCTGATATAGCAAGAACGCCTTCTGGAAAATGCGGTAAAAGGTCTTTACTGTTTTGAATATCAGTTTTAAACCTCTTTAAATCTCTATTGTTTACGCCTATGATAAATTTTGAGGAATTAAAAGAAGCGGTTACTTCTTTAATACGGTTTAACTCATCTAGATCATGGACTTCAAAAAGAATTTCAAGACCTAGATTCATCGCCTCTAAAGACATGGTTTGTAATTCTTCATTATTCAAACATGCTGCGATAAGTAGGATGGCATCTGCTCCATAGGCTTTGGCTTCATGAATTTGATATAAGTCAATCATGAAATCCTTGCGCAGGATAGGTATATTAACCTCTGATCTTGTTTCAAGTAAATCTTGTAGGGTTCCACCGAAAAAAGGCTGGTCTGTTAAACAACTAATTGCGCTCGCACCAGCTTTTTCGTATCCTTTAACGACTTCTTGTATGCTCGCTGGGCAATTGAAAGAGCCTTTACTAGGACTTTGTCTTTTATGCTCGGCAATAATACCGCTGCCATTCTTTAAGCCATTATGTAATGATAAAGTTTGTCTAGAATAGAATGGCATCTCTCTTAATTGAGAAAGAGATGTTTTATTTTTTCTAACTTTTAAGTCTTGAGCAGTTTGATTGGTTATTTTCTTAAGAATATCTTCCATGAGAAGTAAAATTGAACTCTAAATTAAATTATGAATGGATTGTAGTTCTAGGCTTTAAGCTCCATAAGTTTCTGAAAGCTTTTTAAGGCTTTTCCGGATTCTAATGATTCTCTAGCTACAACTACTGCTTCTTTAATAGATATGCTCTTTGCAACGGCTATTGCGGTTGCTGCATTTGCTATAACTACATTCTTTTGTGCATCGGTCGCGTTATTTTCAAGTACTTTCATAAAAATCAATGCAGCATCTTCTACGGTATCACCGCCATAAATATCTGATTGTTTAAGAGGTATCATATCAAAATCACTAGCCGATAGATCGCTAACTCCATTATTTCTAGCCAAGCGTACTTTACCTGTCAAGCTTACTTCATCATAACCTTCATGCGCATGTAATATGGCATATTTTTTATCAGTCTCTGATTGAAAAAGATACTCGTAATTACGAGCTAGTTGTAAATTAAAAACGCCTACACTTTGTAATTTAGGCTTGGCTGGATTTACTAATGGGCCTAACATATTAAAGAAGGTTTTTACACCTAATTGCTTCCTTATAGGTGCCACTGCCTTCATTGCAGGATGAAATAAAGGTGCATGTAAGAATGTGATGTTAGCCTCAGTTATTTGTTTTCTTAAAACCT
Source organism: uncultured Flavobacteriaceae bacterium (assembly GCA_964490235.1). Classification (GTDB taxonomy): domain Bacteria; phylum Bacteroidota; class Bacteroidia; order Flavobacteriales; family Flavobacteriaceae; genus Nonlabens. Next base: position 2,898 of record CAZBCH010000060.1, read on the forward strand.
TATGATCATTTGTAAATACAAATCCTAGATGTTCCATAACGTTAGAAGAACCACTTACAGAACTGACTCCATAGTTACCGTGTTTTGCAACTGGTACACCAGCTCCAGCGGTTACAAAACTCGCTAAAGTACTGATGTTAAAAGTGTCTTTTCCGTCACCACCAGTACCACATAAATCTATAGGATTGAATTCTGAAAGATCTATAAGATTTGCTTGTTCTAACATGGCATCTCTAAAGCCTGCTAATTCTTCTACGGTGATGCTGCGCATGCCATAAACGGTTAAAAAGGCAGCAATTTGCGCATCATTTACAGCACCACTTGTGATAGCAGTAAGGATGTCGTATGCCGCTTGTCGCGAAAGCGTGCCATGATTAAATAATTCATTTAGAATTTCTTTCATGCTATAAGGTGTCTATAAAGTTCTTGAGCATCGTTTTTCCCTGCGGAGTCATGATACTTTCTGGATGAAATTGTAGTCCGTAAATAGGTAGTTCTTTATGTTTTAAAGCCATGATTTGACCATTTTCATCAGTTGCAGTTATTTCTAAAACATCTGGAAAACTACTGGCTTGAGCAGCCCATGAATGGTAACGTCCAGCCTCAAAGTTAGTGTCAATTTTTTCAAAAAGCTCATTGCCCGTGTGTGTCATCTGTGTTGAAATCCCATGATATACCTTATCAAGGTTAATAATTTCTCCACCGAAGACTTCAGTAATGGCCTGATGTCCTAAACATATTCCTAAAAGTGGCTTCTTATCTTTCAGAAAATCAATGATGGGTATAAGATTTCCAGCTTCACTTGGTATTCCTGGCCCAGGAGATAGTACGATAGCATCATAATCAACACATTCTTCTGGTGTTATTTTATCGTTACGTACTACGGTGACATTTACATCTAAATCTTCTAAATAATGAACTAGATTGAAGGTAAAAGAGTCGTAATTATCTATGAGAAGTATGTTTTTACTCATTTTCTGTTATTTTAATGCTTCCATCTTTTTCAATTTGAGCAATAGTTTGAATTCCATCGGGACAGGATGTGATAATTTTTAAATCTGAGGTTACACGGCCTTCGCAGCTTAGTCCATCAATGGTAGAGGCTAAAACTCTTTCATCTTTAATTCTTCCGTCTTTACTAAAAGTTCTTACTAAAAATCCATGCTGAAAATATCCTGATTGAAATGAACTTCTTGTGTAAATTCTAACTGAAAACAATTCATTTTTAAAGATAGGCTGGGCGATTTTTATCTCGCTTGATAGAACCCTAAAATGATCTTTTTCATTGTATAACATATGTACGCTATCTTCTGGAACTTCTTTGAAATCAATATTTGGTAGATATGTAATATGAGGTAAACCTTCTTTTTCTAATATTTTTACACTAAATAAATCTGACTCATTTTTTTGGCAAGAATATATTAGTATGGAAGTAAATAAAAGAAAAGCGATAATTTTAGACGTTTTCATAATATTAAATTGCTTTTTTGATGGCACTCCTCAGTGCATTTGTTTTATGATATACTTCTTGTGTTTCATTTTCTATGTTACTCTCGACAACTACCCCAGCTCCAGCTCTAAATAAGAGTTTATTTTCTCGAGATAATATACTTCTAATGATGATGGCATGATTAAAATTACCGTCAAAACCTAAATATCCTATTGCACCACCATAAAATTCTCGTGAAGATCGTTCATAACTATCAATTAACTGCATCGCTCTATATTTAGGGGCACCACTTAGAGTACCTGCCGGGAATGTATCTCCTATTAACTGTATTTTATCTTTTTCATCAATCGTGCCTGTGACTTTACTTACCATATGAATTACGTGTGAGTAAAAATGAATATTTTGATAATCTTGAACACTCACTTCTCTCGTATGCCTACTTAAATCATTTCTTGCAAGATCTACTAGCATGATATGTTCTGCAGCTTCTTTAGGATCCTTTTTTAGTTGTTCGGCTGCTTTTAAATCTGCAGTGTCGTTACCTGTACGTTTATATGTTCCTGCAATGGGTTGTATACTTGCTTGATTGCCTGAAATGAGTAATTGTGCCTCAGGTGAAGATCCAAATATTCTAAAGTTTCCATAGTCAAAATAAAATAAATATGGACTAGGATTAATAGCTCTTAACTGTCTATAAACATTAAAGTCATCACCTTGAAAAGCTTGTTCAAATTTTCTAGAAAGTACTATTTGAAAAACATCACCTCTTCTACAATGTTCTTTTCCTTTTTCAACTAATTTTCTAAAATCGTCGTCATTCATTTCTGATGTTTCTTCAGCGGTACACTTAAAACTGTAATTTGCTACATCGCGATGGTTGATGACACCTAAAATTTCTTCAAGCTTACTTTCATAGTTTGCGTATTGATGATCAAATACATACAACTGATTATGATAGTGATCAAAGACCATCACATTTTGAAATACTTGATAATTTGCAAGAGGAATGTTGTTGTTCTCGCTTTCGCGAAAGCGGAATTCTAAATCTTCAAACAATTGAACCGCATCATAACTTAAGTAACCAAAAAGCCCGTTTATGGGAAAAGGAAAGCCTTTATCGATTTGTTCAAATGAGTTCTTGAAAGCGTTTAAACCAGAGGTCAAGTCAAAACCTGTTGTAAACTCTTCTGAAATGCTCATTCCATCCGGGAAGCTTTGTGAAATTTCACTTTTATTTACTTCAAAGGTGGCGACTGGATTACAGCAAATAAATGAATAACTGTTGCTACGTTGCCCATATTCATTACTTTCAAGAAGAATACTATTAGGATAACGATCTCGCAGCCTCATGTAAATGGCAACTGGCGTGAGCGTATCTGCTAGGATGACTCGATGTGAGGTTATAGCTTTAAATTGATCTTTAATTTGATCCATTATTTCAAATATTAAATTTTGTAAAACAAAAAAGGTCTACCGTAAAGTAGACCTTTTGATTTTATATAAATTCATACGGGCGACTTACGGCTGTTGAGCTGTATAATTCCACCACCATGTATGATTTGTTCTTTTCATTGGGTCAAAAATAATCACGGTAAATGAATGCCGCAACTATTTTAGACGATTTTAATACCCTTCATCATGAACTCCGCTTACTGCACGACCAGATGGATCGTTCATATTTTTGAAAGCAGCATCCCATTCTAATGCAACAGGTGTAGAGCAAGCTACTGATTTTAAAGATGGTACGCATTGAGCAGCAGCGTCGCTAGGAAAATGTTCAGAGAAAATACTGCGGTAATAGTACTCTTCTTTATTTTGTGGCGGATTGATTTTAAATTTAAATGGTGCTGCAGCCATCATTTCATCGGTCACCACACTTTCTACTACTTCTTTTAAAGTGTCGATCCAGCTGTAACCTACACCATCGCTAAATTGTTCTTTCTGTCTCCAGGCAACGCTTTTAGGTAAATAATCCTCAAATGCCTCGCGTAAAATGTGTTTTTCCATTTTTCCATTGCCGCACATCTTATCTTGTGGGTTAAGTCGCATTGCTACGTCAATAAATTCTTTATCAAGAAATGGTACGCGACCTTCAATTCCCCATGCCGCTAGAGATTTGTTTGCTCTTAGGTTATCATAAAGATGCAAAGTGTCTAGTTTACGCACTGTTTCCTTATGAAATTCTATGGCATTAGGAGCTTTATGAAAGTACAAATAACCTCCAAAAATTTCATCGCTGCCTTCTCCAGAAAGAACCATTTTAATTCCCATAGATTTAATTACTCGAGCTAATAAGTACATGGGTGTAGAAGCCCTTATAGTTGTAACATCATAAGTTTCTAGAAAGTACACAACGTCTCTTATTGCATCCAGGCCTTCTTGAATAGTGAAATTTACGCTGTGATGAACTGTTCCTATATGATCTGCCACTTTTTGAGCAGCTTCTAGATCGGGACTACCTTCTAGTCCTATGGCAAATGAGTGTAACTGTGGCCACCAGGCATCTGCATGATCGCCAGATTCTACTCTTCTTGAGGCATATTTTTTTGCAATTGCACTAACGATCGAACTGTCTAGTCCACCAGAAAGTAGAACACCGTAAGGAACATCACTCATTAAGTGTCTATGGACAGAATCTTCCATAGCTTTTTTAAGTAGGCTTACAGAGCTATTATTGTCTTTTACTTTGTCATAATCTTTCCAATCTCTATCGTACCATCTAGTGAAACTTGCATCTTCACTGAAATAATAATGCCCAGGAGGAAATGGACTTATTTCATTACAAGTTCCTTCAAGTGCCTTGAGTTCACTAGCTACGTAAAATTGACCCAACTCGTCTCTTCCATAATATAAAGGTATAATGCCTTGATGATCTCTTGCGCAAAGAAACACATCCTTAACACTGTCATATAAGGCAAAACCATACATGCCAGTAAGGTCATCAAGGAAATCAACTCCTTTATCCTGATATAAGGCTAGAATAACCTCACAGTCTGACTTTGTTTTGAATTCATATTCAGGATACCTACTACGTATTTCTTGATGGTTGTAAATCTCTCCATTTACTGCTAGAACTATATTCCCATCAGGACTATACAGAGGTTGTCCGCCAGATTGAGGATCTACAATCGTTAATCTTTCATGAGCGAGTATAGCATTATCACCGCAGTAGATGCCAGACCAATCTGGACCTCTGTGCCTAATTTTTTTTGATAATTCTAGAACTGCTTCTCTTTGTTCTGTACTTTCTTTTTTGAGTTCAAATACTCCTACAATACCACACATAATTTAAGTTTTTCAAATGAAAAAAGGCCTACTGTTTAAGTAGACCTTTTGAATATTTTATACATCAGAGACTACCTACCTTTTGGGCGGATTATTATTAGTTCTGAAATTATTATTGTTTAACATATTGTAACAAACTTAATTATTTTTTTTTCATAAACAAAAGTTCCCGTAAATTTTAAACTTAATTCATAACTATATCGCTGTAGCATTGTTGTTTTTTATTCTGCTTTCGCGAATGCGGTAGTGCAAATATATTTCTATATTAATTATATTGGTCAAATGAATAAGCTATTTAAAGTTTTAGGTCCTGGTCTATTATTTGCAAGCACCGCAATAGGAGTAAGTCACCTTGTGCAAAGCACTCGCGCAGGAATGATTTATGGTTATGGTTTTTTAGGCGCGATTATTCTAATCAATATACTTAAATACCCTTTTTTTGAATATGGGACTAGGTATGCTGCAGGAAGTCAGGAGAGTCTTATAGATGGTTACAAACGATTAGGTAAGTGGGCGATATGGTCTTATGGGATTGTGATGATAGTGAGCCTATTCTTTGTTAGTGCAGCTGTTTTTCAAGTTACTGCCGTTTTTATGAAAGAATTATTTCTTTTACAGGATATAACATACTCTTTCATACCACTTCTTTTAGTTATTGGAACATGTCTCATAATTTTAGCTTTAGGTAAGTATAAGTTTCTAGATCACTTTATTAAAGTGGTAGGACTGATTATGATACTTTGTGTTATAGCTGCATTTATAATGACTTTATATCAAGAGCCACCTGCAATATCTAGTAGCTTTAAAAAACCAGAATTATGGTCTATAGGTACTATTCCATTTGGTATAGCACTCATGGGATGGATGCCTACTGCAGTAGATTTGAGTACATGGAACAGTCTCTGGACACTAGAGAAACAAAAGGTAACCGGTTATCGAGCTACTGTAAAGGAATCTACAAACGAGTTTGCTGTAGGATATAGTATCAGTGCCTTACTAGCGGTATTATTTCTAGCATTAGGATCTATGCTAGTTTATGATACTGATACAGTTATTGTGTCCAGTAGCGCTGGATTTGTAAATCAAGTAATAAGTTTATTTACAGATGCAATAGGAGGATGGTCTTACTATATTATTGCGGTGGCAGCTTTTTGTATCATGTATGGAACCAGTCTAGGAGTATTAGATGGGTATTCTAGAGCTTTAAAGCGTACCATCGAAGTATTATTTAATCATGGTAAAATCACAGCTGAAAAATGGTATCTAATAGCATTAGTAATTACTGCCTTGGGAGGTTTTTTAATTTGCTATTTTCTTAGAAATAATCCAAAAGGATTTTTAATGCTTATAGATATCGCAACAATACTATCCTTTTTGTTTGCTCCTATAGTGGCTGTTCTTAACTATAAATTAGTAACAAAAAAACAATTCCCAAAAGAATATCAACCTGGTTTGTTTATGAGGATAATTTCTCTTTTGGGAATCACTGTATTAATTTTCTTATCACTTATTTACATATGCTATTATTTTGGTGCTTTTAATTAATGTTGAGCACTTTCTTTAATAACTTCTGGCATCTTTGCTGCAAACTTCTTAAATCTAGGAATAGACACACCTCTTATATAACCTTGATTGGGATGTAATTTAGCATAATCTTGGTGGTAATCTTCTGCAACCCAGAATTTTTGAAAAGGCTTCACTTCGGCTGCTACTTTATAACCTTCTTTTGTTAGAGTGGCTATTTTTTCTTCGATAATTTTTTTCTCTGCATCATTTTGATAAAAGATAATACTTCTGTATTGTGAGCCTTTATCAGGACCTTGACCATTTACCTGTTCTATATTTTGGGAGGCAAAATATACGTCAACTAAAGTTTTAAAAGATACTTTTTCTGGATCATAAATAATTTCATTAGCCTCAGCATGACCAGTTTTACCGGTGTTGCTATCTTCATAAGTAGGGTTTTCAGTATGACCGCCAGAGTATCCTGAAATAGATTCTTTTACACCTTTTACACCTTCATAT
>CAZBCH010000061.1:0-17258 GCA_964490235.1 uncultured Flavobacteriaceae bacterium
CCATTACTGGTGGTTTTAATTTTCAAAACGCATGGACTGGTGGCTGGATGATTGCTAAAGATATAGGTAGTAGATAAAAATTATCTTTAGAACTACAAATTATAATCAGATGAAGTTATTCAGATTCCTTAATAAAAACAAAATAGTATTTAAATGTGATTGTTGCGGTAAAGAATATAAGGAGCTTCCACTCTGTTTTGGATCAGATCACCCTTATCATTATTTATCTATTCTTGAAGGTGAATTAGAAGAGCGCGTTGAATTAGAAAAGAGTCTCTGTGTAATCGATGACACCCACTTTTTTCATAGAGGTAAATTAATAATCCCGATAAATGATCATCCAGAAAATCTAATTTTTAATGTTTGGACTTCCATTAGCAAAGAGAAATTTGAAAAACGAATGGACCTTTGGAATGATGAGAAAAGAACAAAAGAGGAACCTTATTTTGGTTGGTTACAAACCAATGTTCCAACATATGGTGAGACGATTAATATCAAAACAATAGCTCTTGAAGAAGCAGTAGGTGAAATTCCAAAAATAGAATCCATAGAAGAAAATCATAAATTGACAATCGACCAACAAAATGGAATAAGTTATAGCAAAGCTAAAGAAATAGTGAATTTTATCTTAGCTCAGGAACATAATACTTAAGCCATCCATTATTAAAAAATGAAACTTCACAATTGCAAATAGTCATTTGGGTTCCCTTTCCGCAATCGCTTTCGTAATTAATCCCCTAATGAATTTCTTAATTCTAGACCTAAAAGCCGCGTTTTTCGTAATTTAGGAGTTCAAATTTTGATACATTGAATAAGAAAACCATATTGATGATTCTCGACGGTTGGGGAATCACACAAGATCCCAAAGTAAGTGCCATCGCACAGGCAAACACGCCCTTCATAGATAGTTTATACGAGAAATATCCTCACGCGACATTGCGCACTGATGGAGAACACGTTGGTCTTCCTGAAGGTCAAATGGGAAACAGCGAGGTAGGACACATGAATCTTGGTGCTGGACGCATTGTTTACCAAGATCTAGCCAAAATCAATAAAGCTATAAAAGACGATACACTTAAGGAAGAACAAGTGCTGGTAGATGCTCTCGCTTTCGCGAAAGCGAACTCCAAAAAAGTACATTTCCTAGGGTTGTTATCCGACGGTGGCGTGCACGCTCATATTGATCATTTAAAAGCATTGTTAGATGTTGCTCAGGAACAAGAAGTAGAAGATGTAGTTGTGCACGCTTTTACCGATGGTCGTGACGTAGATCCAAAATCTGGCGCTGGACACGTACAAAATTTAATGTCTTCTATTGCAGGAACAAATGCTCAATTAGCTAGTATTACCGGGCGCTATTATGCGATGGATCGAGACCAAAGATGGGAACGAGTAAAAAAAGCTTACGACGTAATTGTTAATGGGATGGGCGCGCCTACTCACGATCCTGTTGCAGCAATGGAGGATAATTATGCAAATGGCACAACTGACGAATTTATAGAACCTATCGTGGTTCTTAATGGAACAGAACCTGCAGGACTAGTAGAAGAAGGAGATGTAGTTATTTTTTTTAATTACCGCACCGATCGTGGTCGTGAATTGACTCAAATGTTATCACAACAAGATTTTCAAGAAGTAGGAACTAAAAAGCTGGATTTGTATTATGTCACCATGACTAAATATGACGAGAGCTATAAGGGAATTAAAGTAATTTTTGAGAAAGACAACTTAAAAAACACATTAGGCGAGGTTCTTTCTAACGCAGGAAAAACACAAATACGCATCGCAGAAACAGAAAAATATCCTCACGTGACTTTTTTCTTTAATGGTGGTCAAGAAGAACCATTTGAAGGCGAAAACAGACTAATGGTTAATGCTCCAAAAGTTGCGACTTATGATTTGCAACCAGAAATGTCTATAGATTGTGTGGAACAAAAAATAGTTCCAGAGATTGAAAAACAATCAGCTGATTTTATATGTCTCAATTTTGCAAATCCAGATATGGTAGGTCATACTGGTTCTATGGAAGCAGCCGTAAAAGCTTGTGAAGCCGTAGATAAAGCTGCAAAAGGTGTCATTACTGCAGCAGTTGATCAAGATTATACTGTGCTTGTAATAGCAGACCATGGAAATTGTGAGGTGATGCTTAATGAGGACGGCTCGGTAAACACAGCACATACCACTAACCCAGTACCCATAATAGTCGTTGATAAAGAGATTAAAGAGGTTAAAAATGGAATTTTGGGTGACATAGCTCCTACAATTCTAAAGTTAATAGGAATACAAAAACCTAGCGAAATGACACAAAAATCCTTAATTTAGTATTATGAAAAAGATACTTATATTATTTGCAGCAGCCATGCTAGCAGCATGCGGCTCTCAAAAAGCGACAACGGCTACAACAAACACAAATACTTCTACCACCATAGCTGATCAAAAAGAAAAAGCGATCACAGAAGAAATTGCTGGAACAATAGAAGCAGGTTCTCAATATGCCAAAGATGCGACAGGCAATCTTACTGGTAAAGTAGATAAAGCAGCTTTTATGCAAGCGCCGTTTAACACATGGTTTAACAGCCGTATGGAATCCTACAAAGCAGACCCAGAAACTATAGAAGCATTAAAAGTTGCTCTTAAAGACGTTGAAATTAGAGCCTATATGGGTACTTGGTGTGGCGATTCAAAAAGAGAAACACCACAATTTTACAATATTCTAGAAGCAGCCTACTATGACATGGATAATCTTACCATGATAACAGTAGATCGTTCTAAGAAAAAACCAGTTGCATTAGTATCTGACTACAACATAATAAGAGTACCTACATTTATCTTTTACCGCAATGGTAATGAAATAGGTCGTTATGTAGAAAGACCTAGAGAGTCACTAGAAAAAGATATGTTGAAGATCGTAACTGGACAGCCATACAAACATTCTTACGATAACTAAATCTCATTTTATAATATAATTTATAAACGAGGAATTTATATTCCTCGTTTTTTTATATCTTGAAATCAATATTAGCCTATTGAAATCTTATTTTACAAATCGATATATTTTAAATGCTACACTAGTCATATGCTGGCTAGCCACAGCTGTTATAGGATTTAATGGTTTTTTCAAAACGCATGATTTACTTACCGTTTCGTTGATAAATATTGAGGTAAGTGATAGTATTACTTCTGTATTAGCTTTAGTTAGTTTTACGTTTCCGGTTATAGGTGTGATTGTTAACGTAAGGGTTGCAAAATGGCTACTCTTCACTGCGATAGCAGTATATGTTGTACTGCTACTTTTAGATTTACATCGTTTAACACCATACATGATAGTTTACTATGGGATTTTCACTGCCCTAATTCTATTAAGATACGATTCTAGTGTCCTCTTCACAGCTTTATTAATTATTGCATCAGGCATATATATATTTAGTGGTTTACATAAACTCAATGCTGGATTTGTAACAGACATTGCACCAAGGTTATGGTTTCATTCCTTACCTATTTCTTATAATAATTTTATAGGGTATTCACTTGCTATTTTAGAAACAGTAGCTGGTATATTTTTATTATTACCGCTTGCGCGAAAGTTTGCCAGCATCCTACTCATAGTCATGCATCTAATTATTATCTGGAAACTAGGACCGTGGAAACTGGACTGGAACTACATTGTGCTTCCTTGGAACGTAATGATGATAGCCGTATTGATATTTCTTTTTAGAAAAAGTTCCTTTAGTAAATTTAAAATAGGAGCTGCGAGAAGTGTAATTATTGCGCTTTGTTTTTTCTTTTGGTTACTACCAGGCTTATCACAAATTATATGGATTCCAGAAAATTTAAGTATGATGTTATATTCAGGTAAATCAAAAATTGGGTATCTCATTATCGACGAGAAAACAGATCGTCTAAAACCATATGATCGTACTCCAGATAAAGAAAAAATGCTCATTAGTTTGCAACAATATTCCATGGAAGAACGCGGTATTGCTTTACATCCAGAGATAAAAATTTACAACGAGATTTTAAGTAATATGAAGCTAGCTATTCCTGCAACCGATTCCATCTATTACTCTAACCCTAAGAAATTAATGGAAAAACTATGAGAGTCATTAATCTAAAACAAAAACTCGATTTATTTCAAGAACAATGGACGCCTAAGATTATAGGAGAACTTAACGGACAGCATGTAAAAATTGCTAAGCTACAAGGGGAATTTGTCTGGCACGATCATAAAAATGAAGATGAGCTTTTCTATGTTATCAAAGGTCAACTAATTATAGAACTAAGAGATCAAACCATTACACTTAATGAAGGAGATATGTACATCGTTCCTAAAGGCGTAGAACACAAACCTATTGCTCATGACGAAGTTCACGTATTGCTTTTTGAGCCAGCAGCCATAAAACATACCGGAGAAGTTGTACATGAAATGACCAAAGAAAAACTAGACTGGATCTAGAGAAATTGAAATTGAATAACAAGTAAATATCAGTTTGAGCGATAGTCGAAAACAGTTAATTATCGATAATATTTAATTATTTATTCAAGTAAACGGTTGATATAATATAAACCTAGATCACATTAAAGCGAAGCCGTCCTTCGACGGCTTGACGAACTGAGAATTTGATTTCAAATTCAGGTTCAAGTTCGAATTCGAGTTCAAGTTCGATTTTACTTACGCAGTAAGTCCAAACTTTCCCTTAATCCAGAAAAACTAGGTGTTTTATCACTGTATTCTTTACGTAGCGATTCTTTTTCGGTATCGTTTGCACCTATTTGCTCTAACATATTGGCAAGATGCATTTTCATATGTCCTGCCTGTATTCCTGTCGTTACTAACGAATGTAATGCCGCAAAATTTTGAGCCAATCCAGCAACAGCTGTTACTTTCATTAAATCTTCCGCACTAGGATTATTTAAAATCTCTAAAGCCAGTTTAGAAAGTGGATGTAATGAAGTCAAGCCGCCCACGGTCCCTAATGCTAGTGGGAAATCTGCTTCAAAAGTGAAAGAATCGTTTTCCACTCTCGCTCTCGTTAAGCTTCTGTATTTACCATCTCTTGATGCATAAGCATGCACACCAGCTTCTACCGCTCTAAAGTCATTTCCTGTGGCAATGACCACAGCATCTATACCGTTCATAATTCCCTTATTGTGTGTTACTGCACGATAAGGCTCAACGGTTGCAATATCTACCGCTCTCACAAACTTTCTGGCAAACTCGGCTCCGGTAACTCCATTGATAGTACCTATCTCCTCAATTTTACAAGAAACCGATACATTCACAACACATTCTGGCACATAATTACTCAAAATACTCATGATTACCTCAGGAGCATCACTAGAAAAACCTTCAAATTCTGAAGCTTTTAATCTTAAGGTTGTTGCCAGTTGCTCGAGTGTTGTATTAATAAAATTAGCACCCATCGCATCTTTAGTCTCAAATGTAGCGTGCAGCTGGTAGTATCCATCGAGGCTTTTGGTTTTGTTCACCAAGTCTAAAGTTTGGATGCCGCCGCCACGTTTTTTCATGGAGGCATTTATTTGTTCTAGAGATTGTAGTAATTCCGCTTTCGCGAAAGCGTAAAAAGCATCCATCTCACTGCTCAAACCATGATACATCAAATGAACCTGCCCTACTTTCTTTGTGCCTTTAATCTGTGTTTTAAAGCCACCACGATCCAGCCAAAACTTTGCCGCCTTACTTGCAGCAGCGACGACACTACTCTCTTCTATCGCCATAGGAATAGTCATCAATTCACCATCAATCAAAAAATTAGGCGCTAGTCCAAAAGGAAAAAAATAATTAGTTATGGTATTCTCGCTAAAACCATCGTGCAGATCTTGTAACTTTTGATCGTCGTTCCAATATTGTGTCAATGTTTTCTTTGCGGTGTCATTATCACTTAAATGGTTAGAAACTAGCCAATCTATTTTTTGAGACTTAGAAAGTTTTGAAAATCCAGTTACCGGTTGCATAGGTGTAAAATTAAGCGGCAAAGATACAATAGCTACGGATAAATCCTTCCCGTAGGATAATCGCTCAAACCGTAGCTTTATTGGTATTTTTTTAGTAAAATTGAGGTCACACTTAATTAAAACTAAGGAATGATCAAGAATTGCATGATTTTATTGGCTTTTGTATTTATAAGTCAAAGTCTTACAGCACAAAAAAACATTACAGTTGAAGATATTTATAGAGGTGAATTTCGTACACAAGGCCTTCAATCTCTAGCATCTTTAAACAACGGAACAGAATATTTAGTCCTTAACTACAATAGAGATCGCACTCAAACAATTGATAAGTACAGTTACAAAACTGGTGAAAAAGTTGCTACACTAGTAAATAGTACGGATATCAATCTTCCTATCAGAGATTATATTTTGAGTGAAGATGAAAAGCAAATGATGATTATCTCAGAGAGTAATCAAATCTTCAGACGTAGCTCTTATGATAGGGTACACGTTCTAGATCTAGAAACTAAAAAGCTTACATCTTTAAGTGATGATCTTGTTAGAAGTCCATCTTTCTCTCCTGATGGTAAAAAGGTAGCTTATGTTTTTGAGAACAATATTTATTATAAAGACTTAGAATCTGGAGCTGTTATTCAAGCTACTAATGATGGTGTAAATAACTCGCTTATAAATGGTGTCACAGACTGGGTTTATGAAGAAGAGTTTGCCTTTGTAAAAGCTTATGAATGGAGCCCAAACAGCGAGCAAATAGCTTTTATCTCTTTTGACGAAAGTGAAGTTCCAGAATTCTCTATGGATGTTTATGGAAATGAGTTGTATCAAAAACCTTATGTTTTTAAATACCCAAAGGCTGGAGAGAAAAATGCTGTTGTAGCCTTACATCAGTTTACACTATCTACAGGAGCAAGACAAGAGGTAGCTTTAGGACGTAATGAAGAATTTTATATTGCGAGAATTAATTATTCACCTAATGGTAAACTTGCTGCACAAGTTTTAAATAGACACCAAGATGTTTTAGATTTTTATTACATCGATGCAAATGGTAAAGCAAGTATAGCATTTACTGAAAAAGATGCTGCTTATGTTGATGTAACAGATGATCTTACTTTTCTTGATGACGGCAGTTTTCTATGGACTAGTGAAAAGGATAACTGGAGACACATTTATCTTTATGATGCAGACGGAACCGAAAAAAGTCAAATCACAAAAGGAAATTGGGATGTAACTTCTTATTACGGCTATGATAAAAAAGCAAAACGAATTTACTATCAGAGTACGGAAGATGGATCGATCAATCGAGGCATTTACTCCATCTCTCTTAAAGGAAAGAAAAAGAAAAAATTATCTTCTCAAATAGGTACTAATCGCGCTTCTTTTAGTAAAAACTTTACGTATTACATTAATACTTTTTCAAACGCTACAACACCACCTGTTTATACATTGAACAATGCCAAAGATGGTAAACAAGTAAGAGAGATCAAGAACAATAATGATCTAAAATTAAAACTTAATGATTATCAAGTTTCACAAAAAGAATTTTCTACGATTAACATCAATGGAAATGATTTGAACATGTGGACGATGAAACCATTAGACTTTGACTCTAACAAAACCTATCCATTATTTATGACGCAATACAGCGGTCCTGGATCACAATCTGTCGCAAACAGCTGGTATGGAGCAAATGATTACTGGTACAGCATGCTAGCAAATGAAGGTTATATAGTTGTATGTGTAGATGGTCGTGGTACTGGTTTTAAAGGCGCTGACTTTAAAAAGATTACACAAAAAGAGCTGGGTAAATATGAAGTAGAAGACCAGATCGCTGCTGCAAAAAAACTTGGTGCTATGAATCATATTGATTCAAATCGTATCGGAATATGGGGCTGGAGTTACGGTGGCTTTATGAGTTCTAATTGTTTATTGAAAGGTAACGACACTTTTAGCATGGCAATTGCAGTAGCACCAGTTACCAACTGGAGATTTTATGATTCTATTTATACAGAGCGCTACATGACTACACCTCAAGAAAATGCTAGTGGCTATGATGAAAACAGTCCTATCAATCATGTAGACAAATTAAAAGGTAAATATCTTTTAGTACATGGTAGTGCAGATGATAACGTACATGTGCAAAATACTATGAGAATGGTAGAAGCACTGGTACAAGCTAACAAGCAATTTGACTGGGCCATTTATCCAGATAAAAATCATGGGATCTACGGCGGTAACACTAGAATCCATTTATACAATAAGATGACCAATTTCATCAAAGAAAATTTATAATAATTACAATCAACTAATCTGAAATTCTAAACTATAATTATGGAATATAAATTTGGTGGTTCTTTAACGAACCAAAAGACCGTACTAGGCCATCCATCAGGACTTTTTGTTCTTTTCTTCACAGAAATGTGGGAACGTTTCTCCTATTATGGAATGCGTGCCTTACTTGTTCTTTTCTTAGTAGCATCTGTATTTGATGAAGGATGGGGCTGGGATAGAGCAGACGCTTTAACCTTGTATGCGTTTTACACTGGATTAGTTTATGTCACTCCTATTTTTGGTGGATTAATAGCCGATAAAATTACTGGATATCGCAAAGCTGTTGTTATAGGAGCTGTATTGATGACATTAGGTCATGCATCAATGGCTTTAGAAGGTCTTACAGGAACGTTCTTCTATTTAGGATTAGTTTTATTGATAATCGGAAATGGAATGTTTAAACCAAATATTTCTTCAATGGTAGGAAAACTTTATAAAACGGAAGACAAGGAAAAAGACGCTGGATATACGATTTTTTACATGGGTATTAACGCAGGTGCCTTCTTAGGTATTTTGTTATGTGGTTATATAGGTGAATCTGTAGGATGGCATTACGGTTTTGGACTTGCTGGTATTTTCATGTTCATAGGAATGTTACAATTTTATTTTGCGCAAGACATTTTTGGTAAAATAGGCCTTTCTCCTAAAGAAACTGAAGACTTTGATGACGCTATGGAAGACGCATTTGAAGACGTTGAGGATGCTGTTGAAGCAACAATTGATGAAGCAAAAAAATCTAAGGTGACTTCTGACAGATTAATAGTAATTGGCGTTTTAGCTTTCTTTACCATATTCTTTTGGTGGGCTTTTGAACAAGCTGGTGGATCAATGACCATTTTTGCTGCAGATTATACTGACAGAGTGCTTGAAGGTGACGGCGGACTAATATTTAAAATATTCAACACATTGCTCACTGTAATTCCTATGATCATAATAACATGGGTTCTTGGAATGTTATTTAAACAAACTTTTTCAAAGTATGCGCTTTCAAATATTCTTCTTGGATTAGGATTTGTTGTTATCTGGGCGATTGTAATCTGGATGTTATACCGACAGTTTACAGATCCAGCACCAGAAGTACCTGCATCATGGTTTGGGATACTTAACTCTTTCTTTATAATCGCTTTTGCCCCTATCTTTTCAAAAATTTGGGAATCAAAATACAATCCATCTGGCCCGGTAAAATTTGCGATAGGACTTATTCTTTTAGGAACTGGTTTTGGTATTTTAGCCTTTGGATCTATGGGAATACCACTAGGAGCAAAAACAGCATCAGTAAGCATGATTTTCCTAATTCTCGCCTATTTATTCCATACTTTAGGAGAACTGTGCGTTTCACCAGTAGGACTTTCTTATGTAAGTAAATTATCACCTGCAAAGCTTGTTGGGCTCATGTTTGGAATTTGGTTTGTAGCAAACTTTATTGCAAATACTGCAGCTGGACTTACTGGTAGATATATTGATCCTATAGTTGAGGATTATGGAATGGCAACTTTCTTTATGATCTTTACGATCATTCCTATAGCCGCAGGAATCATCATGCTTGCTATAAGTAAACTCCTTGTAAAAATGATGCACGGAATAAGATAAAAATTCATTTATATATTTTAACATAAAACGCACCATTACGGTGCGTTTTTTGCTTTTATGATTTTGTAAATTAGCAACATGAAATTATTCCCTATCGTTTTTCTATTGTTTTCGGTACTTGGTTTTTCTCAAGTGAATTGGATGACCATGAATGAAGCTCTTGAAGCTCAAAAGAAAGAACCTCGCAAAATCTTAATGAAGTCTTATACAGACTGGTGTCCTAACTGTAAATGGATGGATAAATACGCTTTCGCGAAAGCGGACATAGCAAAATTTATAAACGAAAATTACTATCCCGTAAGTTTTAATGCAGAAGGCACTGAGGTTATCAATTATAAAGGAGCAACCTACGCAAATCCATTTAAGAAAAGGAACGATCGCGCACAACATCAGTTTGCAGAATTTATCAAAATATTTGAATATCCTACTTTAGTTTTCTTTGATGAAAAAGGAACAATTATCAATCCAGTAGCTGGAAAATTAGATGCTAAAAAGCTAGAAATTTACATCACCATGCTGGCAGACGAGACCTATAAAACCATCAACACCGGCCAAAAGTGGAGCGATTACCAGCGTAATTTTAAATATAAATTACAGGGTGAATAAGCTTAAAAAATCTTATTTTGAAGTGGTAAATCATATTAATTAATCATTTGCAACCAATAACTCCACCGCTCCTACCTCGTAAGTATTGAGTAATTCAATTGCAAATTTTTCACAAGTTGCTTTCCAATCCTCTACCACATTACGGTAATTAGAACCATCGGCTATGATGCGGTTGGGTTGGGTTTCTAGAATCAATCGCTCGAGATTTATTTTAGGAGAATGTGAGAGTAGAACCGTCGCATTCTTGATTGAAGAGTCATATATTCCGTTTTCATCTATTACTAATAACTTTTTGTTCTTGTAACTAATCAAGTTGTTTAAATCCGCAAGTTTTAGATTTTTATCTCGGTGTGCTTCTATAGCTTTAAGTCGTTCTAGACTGTTTACAGCTCGCAAAGAATCCATCACATGTAAATCTGTTAATAATGTCGCTTGATCTTGATTACTTAAACTTACCGCACTACCTGTAGCTTGATGTAGAATTAAAAAGGAATCCTTATTAGTACGGATCTTGTTATAACTTTTATAACCAAATAAGACCATTAAAGACAGTAGACTCAAATGCAACATCCAGTTGGGTTTTTTAAGATAAAAACGCTCTCTTTTGCTTCTCTTAAAATAGGGTAAAAAGAAAAGGATAAAACTGAATAACGCCACATAAATCAAAACCGTTTCCCAAAAAGTAATATGGACATCTTTGATAATAAAAGCTTCTAGCGAACTTATTTTTGCGACTGTTTCAATTATGAATTCTAGAACCACGTTAAGAAGAGCGGTTAGCCAGTCTATAGGAATTCCTATGAGCAACAAGAATATTAATAGTAAAGCTGCTCCAATTATGAATGGCAAAACTGGCAGTAACAACATATTCCCAAGAATAAACAAACCTGGAAATTGGTTAAAATAAAACAAGCTAATTCCAGCAACTCCGATCTGGGCTGCTACAGTAACCGTAAATATTTTCCATAAGAAGTCTTTTACCTTATTACGCCACGGCCATAAGCCAGCAAGAACTGGCTGGATTAACACAATAGAGAAAACCGCCATGTAACTGAGCTGAAAACCTACCTGAAACAGTAATCTAGGATCATAGATAAGTAAAACAAAAGCAGATAATGTCAAGCTGTGATAAACAGAGCCTTTACGTTTTAAATTTAATCCTATTGCTACAAATGAAAACATAGTAACTGCACGCATAATGGATGGTGACATTCCTGTTAATAAAGCAAAGGACCACAGAAGAAATATGAGTACTACACTTTGAATCCACCTACCATATTTCAGTCTTAGAATTCGTTTAGTAAGAAATCTTAGAATTAATAAGATAATCCCAACATGTAAGCCGCTTAATGCTAGGATATGTATCACACCAGCATCTCTAAAGCTTTTTGTTACTTCTGGATCTACGTTCTGTCGTTGTCCTAAGACCAGCGCTTCAATCATACCTCGTGGATTATCATTCAAACCAGAAGCTGCCAATTTTTCTAAAATAGTATTTCTCAATCCCAATAGAAAACCTAATGCTTGAGAACCATTTTTATAACTTAAGATTTTAGGTGTATCCACATAAATCTGACCATAAACATCAATGGATTTCAAATACTTTCTATAATCAAAGTCACCAGGATTGCGTTCAAAGGCAGGTAAATTGACATCATCATAAACGGTGAGTCTATCACCTACTTTAAAATTGAGACTGTCAGAACGTTTGAATAGCACCAGTGTATTTCCTGAAACTTGTTGTTGATCTAACGCGATCATCTCGGCATAAAACCTATCATTGAATTTATTAGGCGCTAATCGCTGTTTTAACTTAAATTCTAACACATGATCTTGACCTTGAATTTGTTCATTGATAAAATGATCACTTTGCAGCTCACTCTGGAGTTGAAAATGAATAGCTCCTAAACAAAAGAAAAAGATATAGACCACAAAAGAATACAATGACTTTGCTATGATCAAACGCTTACGAAATGTAAGGATAACAATATTTAACAGAAAGACTATAACTACTCCATATAAGAATAGCTGAGAATTGATTTCTACAAAATTTGAGTAAACAATTCCAGCAATTAAAAAGAATAAAATTCTGTAAAAAGGATAATCCAGCCATCGCATGATTAAATATAATTCATCTTATGCAATTGATTATCAATAGACCATAGAAATATAATATACTTTAATCGCTTAAAAGCTCTTGGAATTTAATTTTCTTCCAGAATAACAGAACTTCATCTGTATGCTAAATGATAATTGCTATTCTAATCTTCCAGCTCTAAGAAAAGCATTAAGCCAGTAGGCTTCATTTAAAGTAGAGGTTATGACGCCTCGAGATGTAGTAGAGTGAATAAATTCAACTTCAGCAGGTGTCACTCTTATAATCAATGCTACATGATTAACCTGTCTTTTATTTTTTCCCGTGGCAAAAAATAGAAAATCTCCTTTACGCACTTCATCTAATGGAATATTTTCTGTTTGGGCATATAAGGAACGACTGGTACGAGGTACTGTTTTACCAGCCTCTTCAAAAGCCACTCCTATTAATCCACTACAATCCATTCCTTTTCTACTCGTACCACCATATCGGTATCGCACACCCTTGTACTCCATTGCATTTTCCACAACTTCATCAATAAAATCTGTACTTCTAGCATAAGGTTTTACATCAACATCTTCTCTTTCTAGTACTTCTGCATTTATAGGAGAATCATTTCGTTCCCTTGTTCTTCTAGGAGTGCTTTGAACTTTTTCTTCAATTCTCGCAGCCTCTTTTTTAGTTGTTATAACACGCGGCTTGGAACCACCACAGGAAATAATACTCATTGTAAATGAAGAAAACAACGTCAGAAAAATGATTTTTTTTAAAGAATTAACTAAAGTTCTTTGAGGTAATATGATCTCGCTTTCGCGAAAGCGAAATTTTAACAAACCTATCCCGTCTATATGGTTATAAAGTAAACGCTCTGATATCTTCATTCTAGTTTTGAATAGCTTTATAAATAAGATTTGCAGTATTCTCACTAGCGCCTATACCACCAAGTTTTTTTTCTAGATCATAGTAGTTTGCAAAAATACGGTTGCGCTGCGTAGGACTTAATATCAAGTCTAATTCGTCCTTTAATCTATTTGTATTAAAATCTGATTGAATTAATTCTGTGACTACAGGCTGGTCCATAATTAAGTTTACCAGCGAGATGTAATCTAATTTTACAACACGTTTTGCAATTTGATAACTGATGGAGCTTCCCTTATAACATACGACTTGAGGAACTTTAAATAGAGCTGTTTCTAAAGTAGCCGTTCCTGAAGTTACCAATGCTGCATGACAAAGACTCATTAAATCATAAGTACGATTCATTACTAAGGTTACTGGATAATTTTTTAAATATGAACTGTAAAATGATGCCTCTTGACCAGGCGCTCCTGCTATGATAAATTGATAATCTGGATATTGCTCTACCATCTCTAACATTACTGCTAGCATCTTTTTAATCTCTTGTTTACGACTACCTGGTAATAAAGCAATTAGTGGTCTATCATCTAGATCATATTGTTTCAAAAACTCAATATGATCAATAGGTGGTCTTTGAGATATAGAATCTATTAAAGGATGCCCTACAAAATGTACTGAGAATTGATGTTTTTGCTCATAGAAATCCTTTTCAAATGGTAATATCACATACATTTCATCCACATCTCTTTTTATGTCTTTAATGCGACCTTCTTTCCACGCCCATATTTGTGGTGAGATATAATAATGATTGCGATAGCCTTTTAATCTAGCCCATTTCATAATCCTGAAATTAAATCCAGGATAATCAATATAGATGATCACATCTGGATCAAAAGACTCGATGTCTTTTTTACAGCTTCCTATATTTTTAAGTATAGTTTTAAGATTTCTCAACACTTCAACAAAACCCATGAAAGCAAGTTCTTTGTAGTGTTTTACCAGCTTACCACCTTGCTGTTGCATCAAATCGCCACCCCAGTACTGAAACTGTGCATTTGAATCCTTTTTTTTAAGTTCTTTCATTAAGAGAGAACCGTGAAGGTCACCACTGGCCTCACCTGCAATCAGATAATACTTCATAACATAAAATTAAAAAAGAAACCTGCGATAGCAGCAACAATGGTTGCCATTAGTACACCTCGAGCCTCATAATGTTGAATAGGCTTAACAAAATTCCCAATCTTACCTGTAAGAAAAAAGAAAAATAAGATGAGGTTAAAAACCGCACCTAAAACTATCAATTTACCTAAAAAACCTTCTTGATAGCCACTTTTTATGGCGTCTTCTAATTCATAAGCAGTAAATAGAGTAATGTATAGATAGGTTCCCATAGCATTTGCTATAAGTCCTAGTATAAATCCTTTTAAAATTCTAATTCCCAAAATCCCAAGTATTTAATTCTCCTATATAATGATGCGCTGTAAGGTCGTATTGTGTAGGAACGATAGAGATGTAATTATGCGCTAGGGCCCATTCATCTGTATCTTCTCCCTTATCATCGTTGACAAATTTACCTGTAAGCCAGTAATAGTCTTTTCCATAGGGATTAGTACGTTTATCAAATTCTTCCACCCAATAAGCGTTTGCTTGTCTACAAATTTTAACTCCTTTAATCTCTTCTTTTGTAGCTTTAGGGATATTAACATTGAAAATGACACCTTTTGCCATACCATTTTGTAGTACTTGTTCTATGATTTGTTTTACATAGTTTCTAGCTTGAGAAAAATCTGCATCATGACTATAATCACAAAGAGAAAAGCCTATCGCAGGAATACCTTCTATTCCTGCTTCCATTGCAGCACTCATCGTACCACTATAGATCACATTTATCGCGCTATTACTGCCGTGATTGATCCCACTTAAACACAAATCTGGTTTACGATTAAGAATTTCATGACTAGCCATTTTCACACAATCTACTGGTGTACCGCTGGTAGTATATTCTTTATGATCATAATCATGTTGAAGAAACTCTTTCACATATAACGTATCATTAATAGTAATGGCATGACCCATGGCACTTTGTGGCTTATCAGGAGCCACGACAACTACATCACCTAGTTCTCTCGCAATACTTATTAATGTTCTTATTCCTTTAGCTGTAATACCATCATCGTTTGTTACTAAAATGAGTGGTTTCTTTTTATTTTCCATAAGATTTTTCAGGTGGTTAAAATTAAGTAAATTAGCCTTACCATATAAGATTCTTGCCTTACTTTAACCATCTTTAAAATGGCACGGTTTTTACTTATATAGAAAAAGACAAATGAAGATCCTTATGAATTTCCTTAAAAACAACTTTATCCTAGCAGTTTTTACACTTCTTGTGGCTACTGCAAGTTGTAGTTTCACTAATAATAGCATAGATCCAGGAGACAAAGAAAAAGAACAATTACTTGTTAACTTGATATCGCATGTTTTAAAAAGAAATCATTTCTCACCGGCAGATCTGACTGACGAGTTCTCTCAGGATATCTTTAACAATTATATAAAAGATCTCGACCCTGGAAAAAGATACTTTCTAGAAAGTGATTATCAAGAGTTCAAAACATTTGAATATCTTATCGATGATCAAATACGGGATAGTAAAGTAGACTTATTTAATCTTACTTACGATAGGTTGATACAAAGACAAAAGGAATCGCAAAAAATATTTGCTGAAGTGATTGAGAAACCATTTGACTTTACTATTGATGAAAATATCAATAATGATTTTGAAAAATTAGCTTACTCAAAAAACAGAAAAGAGTTGAAAGATCATTGGAGAAAAATGATGAAACTTTCTGTTCTAGGTACATATTACGATAAAATTGAAGATCAAAAAGATCAACCAGAAGAAGATAGAAAAAGTCTAGAAGAGTTAGAAAAAGAAGCCAGAGCAGAAGTGAAAAAATCAATGCTTGAAAACTTTGACTTAAATGAAGACGTAGAGCGTTTAGATTATTTCTCATTATTTGTAAATGCGATTACTACTCATTTTGATCCACATACCAACTATTTTCCACCTCAAAATAAAGATCGTTTTGACACATCAATGAGCGGTAAACTAGAAGGAATAGGCGCTCGATTACAAAAAAAGATGGACTACATTAGTGTTATTGAAATTATTTCTGGTGGTCCAGCGTGGAAAAGTGAATTAGTTGAAGTAGGAGATAAAATTCTTAAGGTAGCTCAAGAAAATGATACAATTGCTACTTCTATTGTAGGAATGAGAATTAGTGATGCTGTAGAGCTTATAAAAGGCCCTAAAGGAACAAACGTAAAACTTACACTTAAAAAAGTAGACGGTAGTATTGAAGAAATCACAATCACCAGAGACGTTGTTCAAATAGAAGAGACATTTGCTAAATCATTAATAGGACAAGATGAAGAGTTTAGATTCGGTTTTATTAACCTACCTAAGTTCTATTTTGACATGGAAGATGCAAATGGTCGCGCGGCTGGAAATGATATCGCTCAAGAAATAAAAAGACTGAAAGCTGAAGGAATGGATGGTCTAATTTTAGACTTGAGAAATAACGGTGGTGGCTCTTTAAGAGAAGTAATTGAAATGGCAGGACTTTTTGTAGATGAAGGCCCAGTAGTACAAGTTGCCTTGAAAGATAAAAGAGTTCGTACATTGAAAGATAGCGATAGTGGTGAGATCTTGTGGGACGGACCATTAGTCATAATGGTAAATGAATTCAGTGCCAGTGCCAGTGAAATTCTCGCTGCTGCTTTACAGGATTACGATCGCGCAGTAATAATAGGAAGT
>CAZBCH010000062.1:0-9792 GCA_964490235.1 uncultured Flavobacteriaceae bacterium
CGAAGTGAATTTAGCAGTTATAGGAATTTATAATTCCTTACACCTTAAACAAATAGATGAGTGGATCGTGACAGAGTTACGCAGTGATAATACACAAATGAGCTTTGACAACTCCGTAAATGCAAATGTTCCCTATAGACAATTAGATCGTTTTGTCTCAAATCCACTTAATGAATTTACTGCAAGTTACTGGAGAGCAAGTTATAAAACGATAGGGTTAAGTAATCACGTTATTGAAAATTTAGCAGTAGTTGATGATGCAGCTCTTGCTGCTCAATATGAAGGAGAAGCTCGTTATTTGAGGGCTCATTCATTATTTAACTTGGTAAGACTCTATGGCGGTGTATTCATTGTTACAGAAACTATAGATGCGCAGCAAGCTAGAAATCAAGAACGTAAAAGTGTTGAAGAAGCATATCAAGTTATCATAGAAGACTTAGAATTTGCATATAATAATTTGCCAGAAAGTTATGGAGATAGTGAGATAGGTAGAGCAACTAAGTGGGCAGCTGGTGCTGAGTTAGGTAAAGCCCTACTGACTGAAGGGTCACCAGCAAGTTTAATAAGAGCAGAGATAGTTTTAAGAGAGGTAGCAACTACAAGTGGAAAACGTTTACTTGACAATTATGAACAAGTTTTTAGTCCTGATAATGAGTATAATGATGAGATCCTATTTGCTGTACGTTATCAATCTGGCTTATTAGGGTTAGGTTCACCATTTGCAAATCTATTCTCACCATTACAAAGTGAAAACGCAGTGATCTTTGGTGGTGGAGATGAACTAAATGTACCTACTGAGGGAATGGAGCTTATTTACTCGACGAATGATCCTAGAGCTAGAGTTAATTTTGCTACTTCTTGGGTAGATAATAGCGGTAATACAAATGTGGAACGCTTTGTAAGTAAGTATAATAGCAACTTTTCAAATGTAGATGATGCACCTAATGACTGGGTAATTAGTCGTTATGCAGATGTTATAATGTTACTAGCAGAGGCTATCAACGAGAATAATGGTGGTCCTACACCAGAGGCTATAGGGTATATTGACGCTGTTAAGATAAGAGCAAATCAACCACCTTTAACTACTGCTCAAACGAGTACTTACTTTGATTTTAAGCTTGCAATTGAAGAAGAACGTCGTAAAGAGTTTGCTTTTGAAAACCATCGCTGGTTTGATTTAATAAGAACAGGTAGAGCGGTAACTGTCATGAATAATCACTTTACATCAGATTTTCAATACAACGATCCTAACTCACCAGAATTTAATACAGCTCCTATTCAGCAATTTCAAACGCTATTACCTATACCACAATTTGAAATTGATTTAAACCCATCTGTTGCACAAAATGTAGGTTATTAATGAAAAGAAATATTTACATAATTATATGGTTTTTGATGGGTTTCGCTTTCGCGAAAGCGCAATCCATAGCTGTCAAAAACTCGTCTGAGTTGTCTACTGCTATAAAGAATGCCACACCAGGCGATACCATTGTAATGATGGATCGAATCTGGAACGATGTAAATATTAAGTTTAAGGCTTTTGGAACATCAGAACAGCCCATAATACTTCGATCACAAACACCAGGAAAAGTTAAGTTAACAGGTTCTTCCACTCTAAGGATAGGTGGTGAATTTCTAGAAGTTCATGGGTTACTGTTTGAAAATGGTAACGTAGGTAAGAACAATGTGATACGACTCGAGGCAGATAGTGAAACACCTGCAAATAATTCAAGAGTGACAAACTGTGCCATAATTAATGTAAACCCAGACACCAGAGATATTACTAATTATTATATCGCTTTACACGGCCGTAATAATAGAGTAGATCATTGCAGTTTATTAGGAAAATTAAATAAAGGTCCGGTAATCGCTGTTCGGTTAAAGAATAGTATTGATAATAATCACAGAATTGACCACAACTACTTTGGCGAGCGTTTACCATTAGGCTTTAACGGTGGAGAAACTATAAGAGTGGGAACTTCTACCTATTCTAAACAATCATCAAGAACTATAATTGAAAATAATTTTTTTGAAAAATGTAGCGGTGAGATGGAGATCATTTCAATTAAATCAGCTAATAACATAGTTCGAAACAATTTAATTTTAGAAAGTGAAGGGACAATAACATTAAGACATGGAGACTATAATCTTGTGGAAGGAAATGTTATTATAGGCAATAATTTGCCTAAGACTGGCGGCATACGTATGATTAACAAAGGTAATATTATACGTAATAACATATTGATAGGAATCGCAGGAGATGGATTAAGAGCGCCAATATCTGTGATGAACGGCATATCAAATGCCAAGTTGAATGAATATGATCCAGTTAAAGATGGAATTATTCAGAATAATACCATAATAAATTCTAGTCCAGTAACACTTGCAATTAGTTCTAGAAAAGAAGCTACTATAACTCCGACTAGTACAAAATTTGAGAATAATCTTATTTATAATTCTAATAGAGGACTTGCGATACTAGCTGAAGATGACATAAGTGGTATAAGTTTTTCAGGAAATAAGGTAAGTACAACACTTATCGAAGATTATGAAGGAGTTGATGCAGTGGATATAAAGTTAGAAGCTGCAAATGGTATTTATATTCCTTCAAAAGACAGTGATGAGCTGCTTCAAGGAGTAAAGACTAGTCCTAAAGTCCGAGTAGACGCAACAGGTACTTTAAGGTCTAAAATTAGAGCAGGAGCAATCGTACCTGGTAATTTCAAACCTGCACTAGCTTTAAGTTCTCAAGCTGGGGTGAGTTTCATAAAAATAGAAGAATTAAGAGTGATGACACCAGATGTACCTACCGCTGTCATTGAATTGCCTCCTGGAGATGGTAATTTAGATAAAGCGATTAGAAGTTTATCTGGGCCTACTGTTATCAAGCTGTCTGCAGGTGAATATTTTATTGCCAAAGCTAGCAAAGTAACTCAGGACTTGACAATTATAGGAGAAGGTAAAGACAAAACTTTTATTAGAGTTAGTGAAAAGTCAGATAAGATACCTCAATATTTTCTTAGAATGGATGGAGCTGATCGATTAAAAGTTAAAGGAGTATATATTGATGGATCTGGACAAGGAGAAGATATCAAATATGGAATTACTTCTCCGAGCGATTCTTCAAACAAGCTTTATAATATTTACATGGATGATGTAGCTTTTGTCAACTTCAATAATACAGATGGAGGTGCTATCTACAAAGCTTATGCCGGAACTAAAGCTGATACGATTTCCATTAAGAATTCAACTTTCAAAAATTCTTTTAGAGGCTTGAACTTATCCTATGAGAAGGATGGAACAGGAAAATATAATGCAGAGCATATAATTCTATTTAATTCATCATTTGCTGATATTTCTGAGTTTGCAATTAATTATACAAGAAGTGGAGAAGAGGCAGGCACCGCAGGTGGAAATCTTTTAGTAGATCATTGTGTTTTCTATAGGGTAGACGATTCTGATAAAGGAAGGATTATTAAAGTAAACGGTCTACGCAATGTTCATATTAAGAATACGGTAATAGATAATTCACGCGCTACAACTAGTATAATACAACTTAAAGGATTTACACAGAAAATTGAGAATAGTGTGGTTTATAATAGTGGCAAGGTGAAACTAAGCAATAATGCCCAAGGAATAAAGCTAGAGCGCTTTAATCCCAAATGGGAGAACACTGATACATTTAAAATAAAAGAAGGCTCTGATTTACAACGAGCTGGAACAGATAACAAAAACATAGGATTAATTGATTAAGGACTAAATCGCAAAATGATGAAAAATTGGTATAAAGTATTCCTACTACTTGGTTTTATAACAGTAGTATTAATAGCATGTGAAGCTGACTTAGAAATAGATCAAACGGTAGCAGAGATAAAATCTGAACAACCGACTATTTCAAGCTTTTCACCTGGAGCAGCACCTGTCAATTCTTTAGTAGATATTGAAGGTACATTTTTGAACTTTGTAACGGAAGCCTACATTAATAATGTAGAGGCTCAAATTACATCTAGAATTACAGGTCAACGCCTTCAAATTCGAGTGCCTAATAATGCAACTTCTGGAACAATTAGATTGGTAACTGATGAAGGGAAAGAAGCAATTAGTACAGAATCACTTACAGTTACTTACCCAGTTCCTACGGTTACTACAGCACTTCCCGCAAATGGTGATGTAAATTCAATACTTAACATTATTGGAACAAATCTAGTAAGTGTAACTGAAGTAAGTTTTGGTGGTACCCAAGGTAATATTGAATTTCAAGAAGATCAAGCTTTAGTAGTTAGGGTGCCTAACAATGTGGGAATAGTAGATGTGGTATTGACATATTTGACAAATAATGGTCCGGCAGACCTAATTGCTTCTACTGCGTTTGAAGTTATTCTTCCACAACCTACAATTGGTGGTTTTCCAGCGGTTCTAACTAGAGATAATGAGGTTATAATCACTGGTCAAGATATGAATTTGATTACTGACGGAGATGTTGATGGCATTGCAGTAACAATTACTTCACAATCTCCTAATGAGATTAGATTTAATGTACCATCAAGTATACCGACTGGTTACGTGGATGTGAACCTAAATTTTCAAGGCGGTGGAACAATCTCAGAAGTAGGTCTTCCTTATATTAATGGTCAATTTGAACAATTATATGAATTTGATAGTGATCCAGCATCTGTATTTGCTATAGACTTCTCTAAAGATCCTAATGCAGTGGCTTCTATAAATGGAAATGTAGCGCCACCTCCATTTCCTGGAAACGATTACTATGCCTTAGAGATGAATACTTCTACAAGTTCTACCGTAGGTAGAGCCAAAATGCATCAAACTGTTGTGAATCCTGCTGTCGCAAATATTTTAGATACAGGTAATTATGGTGGTAATCCAGTATTGCATTTCTGGATGAATACAGAGAATACTGACATGGCTTTTAAAATTTATATAGGTGGGACTAGTTCTGCAAATAGAAGAAGTCTCCAAGGATCTGCTGCAAACACAGGTAGTAACTGGAAGTTACATGCTGTTAGACTTAATGGTTTTATACCTAATCAATCCTCTACTGCCAGCGTCTTTGAATTAAGAATTACTCCAGGAAGTAGTAGTGCAACAGTTCCCGCTTATTTCAATTTTGATTGGTTAATCGTCACAGATCGAGTTTTGACTGAATTCGGAGCAGTTGATGTTACTGACGACTTTAGACCAGCAGGATAAAATTAAAATATTACCTCTACAATAAATGAACAAAGGTTCTAAAAAGGAATCTAGATGCTCTAAAACTTTAATTAAACAACTACAATTATGAAAACAAAATTACCCATAATCGCATTACTTTTAGGAGTATTTGCTTTTGCGCAAAATCCAGGAGATATTATTGTCTCAGAGATATTCATTGATCCTAATGGTAATGAAAGAGAAAGAGAGTGGTTTGAAGTTTATAATACGACTAGCGCAGCGATAGATATTAATGGATGGGTTATCAATGACGAGTCTAGCAGCGGTCGTGCCCATGTAATAGTTTCTTCAACTCCAGTACTAGTTCCTGCAAATGATTATGCAGTGCTAGTTTCAAATAACGATGCCACTCTCAATGGTGGTATAACTAATGCTATTTATGAATATGGATACGATAGCCCTATTGGTGGACCTGCGACACCAGGTGTAGGAACTAATTACCCTACCTGGAACAATGAAAGTACTTATGCAAATGGTTCTACAAACGATGATGGTATACGTTTAGAAACAGGATCAGGAGTAGTGATAGATCAAATACTTTATGGATTTGGATATTCAGATGGTAATGGTGGTACATTGAATGACTGGCCGGCAATGGGTGCAGCTCAAGATGTGACTTATCAATTAGATGCAGCTACTTTGGACAGCGCGTCTAACGATATAGCAGCAAACTGGTCTCCGAGTACCGCTATGTATGGTACTGACATGCTAGTAGGCACTCCTGGAACCGCAAACAATAATTCAGGTGGAACAGCGGCTCTAGGTCCTGGCGATATAGTTATCACTGAAATTATGATCGATCCTAATGGGTCAGAAGACGAGAGAGAATACATAGAGGTGTACAATACTACTAGCGCACCCATAGATATGATGGGATGGACGATAGGAGATTCTTCTTCTAGTGGTCGCGCTCATGAAATTACTACAAGCACTGTCGTGCCAGCAAATGGATATGCTGTTCTTGCAGCAAGTGATGATGCAACATTAAATGGTGGAATAAGTTCTGTAGCTTACGCATATGGGTTTGATTCTCCTCCTGGAGGAACACCTACGCCTGGAATGGGAAGTCAATTTCCTAGATTTAACAATGAATCATCTTTTGATGATGGCACGCCTAATGATAACGAAATAGACGGAGTCTTTTTAGTAAGTGGTACAGGAACTGAGATCGACCGTGTAGAATATGATTATGGTTATGGTACAATGCCTATAGGTTTCCCTATGATGGGATTCTCAGGAGGTGGAAGTATTGAGTCAAATACCTTTGACGCTAATGCAAATGATCTGGCAGCGGCATGGAATGCAGCTACAGCAACCTTTGGAACTGCTAGTCAATTAGGGACTCCAGGATCTAGAAATACATTAAGTATTACATCTGAGTCTTTAGGAAAGATCAAACTTTTCCCTAATCCATCTCAAGGAGAGATTTCAATAACTATGGAAAATGGTCAGTGGGATAGCCTTACTATTTATAATGTAACTGGACAAAGAGTTATGAATGTTTCTCAGTTTTCAGAAATTGTAAATGTATCTTCATTAAACACCGGTACCTATTTTGTGAAAGTAAATGCGGCAAAAGGAACTGAAACCATACAGTTTCTTATGAAATAATATGAAACAAATGATAATATGTATCGCAGCCCTATCAATGCTATTTAAGCAGGATAGGGCTGTTGATATAACGACTGTTTTAAATGCAGATTTATCAAAGGATTCCTACGTGTTAATTAATAGCGTGCTTGCTCCTGGTTATGATGTCGTAGAAGTAAGTGACTGCAGTCATCCTAGCTTTGGAAAACATATAACACAAGAATTTGATAAAGAAGTAGACAAGGATGTATTTGTTTTCCATGGTCATGTAGATATGGATTCTGATCGTTGTAAACGATTTGATAAACAACGTACAGAGATTAAGACTTATGGTCAGTCGCCTGAAGAAACTTTGGGAGTTGAAGAAGAAACTCATATTTATAGATGGCTTTTTAAGCTAGATAAGAATTTTCAAGCGAGTGCTGGTTTTACTCATATTCACCAAATTAAAGCTGTAGGTGGTCCAGAAGATAAAATGCCAACCATTACTTATACCTTAAGAGATAAAAAAGACAAAAAGACTTTCTCCATTCGTCATTCTGCTTATTTAACTCAGGAAGATATTGCCACGACTGACTTAGAATTATTTTTAGGAGAATGGATAGAAGTACAAGAAACTATAGTTTATGGAGAAGAAGGAAGTATAGATGTTACGCTTTCGCGAAAGCGAGATAATAAAAATCTACTCTCCTACAAAGGAGATCTACGAATGTGGAAGACAAATGCAAAATTCATGCGGCCTAAATGGGGACTTTATAGAAGTTTGAAATATAAAGAGCAATTAAGAGATGAAAAGGTGAGGTTTGCTGAATTTAGTATTACAGAATTGAAGCCATAAATATGAAATGTTACCTGTATTTTCTGATTTTTACATGCTGTGTATCTACCGTAGCGCAATCTCAACGAGACCAATTGATACGTATACTAGTCGCTCCAGTAAGTGAGTCATATCAATATCAGGTTGGGGAACGAGCGGATTTTGAGGTGTCTATATTTAAATATGGTAAGCTAGTAAAAGATGCTAAAATTGAATACACCATCGGTCAAGAACAGATGGTACCCATAATCCACAAAACCGACAATTTAAAACTGGGTCATGGAATAATTAAAGGTCTAGCCTTAGATCAACCTGGCTTTGTAAGATTGACTGTAGATTTTGAGTATAACGGTAAAATTTTTTCTAATACTGCCACTGCAGGAATCGATATAGATCAAATCAAGACTTTTACAAAAATGCCTGATGACTTTGATTCGTTTTGGAAAAAAGCAATAAGAGATGCGCGTAAAATTGACCTGAATCCGCAAATGACTCGGTTACCAGATCAGGACACTAATACAAATCTAGCGTATCATATCAGGTTCAATCATGGTAAAAAAGCTTTTATTTACGGCGTTTTAATGATTCCTAAAAAGGAAGGGACATTTCCAGCTGTTCTTCACGTTCCAGGTGCTGGAGTACGTCCTTATTACGGTACAGATAAAAATGACGATGTTATATCATTACAAATAGGAATTCACGGTATACCAGTAAATTTATATGATAGTGATATTTATGAGAACCTGAAACAAGGAGCTCTTTACAAATATTACTTGAATAGAATGGACGACCGCGATGCTTATTATTACAAAAGGGTTTATACCGCTTGTGTAAGAGCAATAGATTTTATATACACTATTGATAAATTTGATCGTGAAAATCTTGCTGTAACTGGTGGCTCTCAAGGTGGAGCTCTAACCATAGTTACGGCAGCATTAGATAATCGTGTAGACGCAATTGCAGCTTATTATCCTGCGTTATCAGATCTAGAAGGGTTTAAAAATGGTCGTGCTGGTGGATGGCCTAGGATTTACGGTAATGAATTTGACTTTTCACTTCAGAAAGTAGAAGTATCACGCTATTATGATGTAGTAAATTTTGCTAGAAAACTTAAAGCACCTGGTTTTTATTCATATGGATATAACGATAATGTGTGTCCAGCTAGCTCTATAACTGCCATGCTTAACGTGTTGAAGTCAGAAAAAACAGTAGAGGTAGCTTATGATGCTGCTCATTGGATGTATCCCGAAATAAAACAAAAAGGAAAAAAGTGGTTGTTTAATTACATAAAAGTATCTGGATATTAACATTTTATAGGTCCTATAGAAGTGTTTCTAGATTTATATTTATTTACTAAATTGAAAATATGAAAAAGTATGTTTTTTTGTCTGTGATCTTAATTATTCTCGCCTGTCAGTCAGAAGAATCAGATGCTCCAGAGCGTATTCAAGTCATTAATCCAGGAGATGGAAATGACACCGAGGCAATGGATTTTTCTAATTGGAAAGTGACAGTGCCATTTGATAATAATAATGACGGTAGTCCAGATGAATTTTCTCCATCTCAAATTAACGATGGCGGTTATCGCAACATAAGTGCATTAGATGGTTTTATGTATGATGATGAAGATGGTAACGGAATCATTTTTTATACGCAATTTGACCCTAATGGTGCTACCACCGCAAATAGCTCTTATCCACGTACAGAATTAAGAGAATTGATTAATCCATCTAATTCTAGAGATAACTGGAGTTTAAGTGATGGTGGAATTTTAAAAGTACGCATGCAGGTACTGGAAGCGTCTGATAATACAGGAACTGGCAGTCTAACCAAAGACCGTTTTATTATGGCGCAAATTCATGGAATCATAAAACCGTCAGACGTTGCTAGATTGAACTTATCAAGTGATTCTGCTCCGCCATTATTGAAATTGCAGTGGCGCGATGGAAATCTATTTGCTTTTAAAAAAACGCTAGAAGATGATAGCTTATCGGGAGATAATATCATCACAAGAGACAGTAATGTTTGGGGAGATATATCTCATAATTTTGGTCAGGTAGGTTATGACCCTTTTGATTTAGAAATTAGAGCCTCGGCAGGTCGTCTAGAGGTCATTGTAAATGGTCAGTCACACGTATTTCAAGATATAAGTTTAG
>CAZBCH010000063.1:0-3521 GCA_964490235.1 uncultured Flavobacteriaceae bacterium
TCTAAGGAAAGGAGTTTTTTAAAAACTTCTCGCCTACGAATAGGCGAGGACAGATTTGGCCTCGTGGCTCCAGCCGTGATGCAATCAGGAGTGGTTGAAAGATGTTTGAAATTTTTTCAAAAAAAATATTTCCATTCTTAAACCTAAAGAGTGGAAATACTGATTCACTAATTTTTGTAATAGATCTAGAATAGTTTACAACACCGTATCAACCTTTTTTGACCAAAGCTCGCTGCCGCTCACTTTGCCCAGCTTTCCATTCCCAGAAATTTGCTTGAGTAAATTATCAGGGATTTGAAAGAAGTTTTTAAATATGTTTCCCATTTAAGGAAATGTCTGCAAGACAATGGGACCGAGATGCCAGAACTATCTTGAAAAAATTGATTAAATCAACTCAGCCATTTGTTGCTGTAATTCTGAAGCTTTTGCTCTTGCAGCGTCAGCAAAATCAGTTCCTTTGGATGCATAAATAATACCGCGAGAAGAATTGATTAGTAACCCTATTTCATTATTCTTTCCATATTTTACTACTTCTTCTAGGCTACCACCTTGAGCACCTACACCAGGAACGAGTAAGAAGGAATTCGGGACTATCTCTCGTATTTTTTTTAAGTATTCTGCTTTTGTGGCACCTACGACGTACATTAATCGGTCACTGTTTTTGTATTGTGAAGCTGTTTTAAGAACTTCTTGATATAAAGGTTTGCCATCTACCGTTTTGGTCTGAAAATCAAAAGCACCTTGATTAGAAGTAAGAGCGAGTAAAATCGCAAACTTATTTTCAAATTCAAGAAACGGCTCCACAGAATCTTTACCCATATAGGGAGCAATTGTTACGCTGTCAAAATTTAAGTCTTCAAAGAAAGCTTTGGCATATCGAGTTGAGGTATTTCCTATATCACCGCGTTTAGCGTCTGCAATAGTAAAATGATCTGGATAATTATTATTGAGATACTTGATTGTTTTTTCTAACGCTTGCCATCCTTTTACTCCATAAGCTTCAAAGAAAGCGGTATTAGGTTTATAAGCCACACAAAGATCATGAGTGGCGTCTATTATTGCTTTCGCGAAAGCGAAAATAGGATCTTCTTCTTTTAATAAATGAGCAGGGATTTTTTCAAGATCAATATCTAGACCGACGCAGAGGAAGGATTTCTTTTTGTTGATTTGGTTACTAAGGTTTGAAAGGGTCATTGGGTTGCTGGGATTTTGGGTTTTTGGATTTCTAGGATTTGTTTTTATTATAACTTATCATAGAACCTATACCTTTTGCAAAGTGTTGATTTTATTAAGAATATTTTCAGGAGGTGTTTCAGTAAGTGATATGTTTTTAGTTATTTGAATTAAAGTATCTAACTCAAATAAGGAACCTTGACTTATTCTTAAAAATCTTAAAAAGTCTGCATTTGAATCATTTGCACAACCTTCGGCAATATTTGTAGGAACACTTACTGCAGCTCTATTAATTTGGGAGATTAAACCGTATTTTTCTGTACTAGGTAAAAGAGCGATAAATTTATAGACGTCAGTAACTAATTCCATTCCATCAGACCAAATTCTCAACTCTTTGTAGTTTCTCATCAGTAATTTTTTTCCTAGCTACCTAGTGACCCAGCCACCTAAATTCCTACATTCTACAATCCTTCTTCACTCATTTTTAATTTTTCAGTGTTATCGACCAGTTGAAGTTCGTCTATGATTTTTTGTATATCACCGTTGATAATGTTATCAAGATCGTATAACGTCAGGTTGATTCTATGATCTGTAACACGTCCCTGTGGATAATTGTAGGTTCTAATTTTTGCACTACGGTCACCTGAGCTCACCATGTTTTTACGTTTCTCTGAGTCAGCTTCCATTTTCTTTGCAAGTTCCATTTCATATAAACGAGAACGTAACACCTTTAAAGCTTTCTCTAAGTTTTTATGAGAAGATTTTTGATCTTGACAGCTCACGATCATTCCTGTAGGCTCGTGGTGTAGTTTAATGGCACTGTAAGTAGTGTTTACAGACTGTCCACCAGGACCTGTAGAAGTAGTACGTTCTATACGCACCTCTGTCATGTCTAGCTCTACGTCAAATTCTTCGGCTTCTGGTAATACCATTACTGTTGCGGCACTAGTGTGCACGCGACCTTGGGTTTCTGTTTGTGGGACACGTTGTACACGGTGTACTCCAGCTTCAAACTTAAGCGTACCGTAAACGTCCTCACCATTTACTTCCATGATGATTTCTTTGTAACCACCACTAGTTCCATGACTTGTATCTACGACACTGGTGCTCCAACCTTTAGAAGAACAATACTTTTCATACATTCTAAAAAGATCACCAGCAAAAATACTTGCCTCGTCTCCACCAGCACCAGCACGTATTTCCATAACGGCATTCTTTGCATCTTCTGGATCTTTAGGAACTAGCATCATGCGTATTTCTTCCTCTAATGCAGGAATAGCTTCTTTTGCCTCATCGTACTGCATTTGAGCCATTTCTACCATATCTGCATCGCTGCCGTCTGCTATGATTTCTTTTGCTTCTTCTAGATTTGCCGTAAGAGTTATGTACTCTTCTCGCTTGTCCATCAGTGCTTTTAGGTCTTTATATTCTTTAGTAAGTTGTACGTATCGTTTTTGATCAGAAATAATATCAGGCTGAATGATCAAATCATTTACCTCGTCAAAACGATTTTTTACAATATTTAATTTATCTATCATGGTCTATTACAAGTGCTGCGAAAATACGGAATTTGCTTGTAATTTTGTACTATAATTCATTTAATGAAGTACAGGTGTAAGATAGGGTTAGGTGGTGGCTGTCACTGGTGTACCGAGGCTGTTTTTCAATCGGTAAATGGTGTAGACCTTGTAGAGCAAGGTTATATATCTAGCCAGGCGCCATATGATAATATGAGTGAAGCTGTCGTTGTGCATTTTTCTAATGACGTTGATCTGGAAAGATTGATTGACATTCATTTACAAACCCATGCATCGACACAAGAACACAGTCGTAGAAAGGAATATCGTAGTGCTATTTACTATTTTGACCTAGAAATGAAAAGTAGCGTAGAGGCGATTATGATTTCGCTTTCGCGAAAGCAAAATAAAAATTTCATCACTAAGATATTATCTTTTAAGGCATTTGAACCTTCTAGAGTCTCTATCCAGAATTATTATAAAACCAGACCTGAAGCACCATTTTGTACACGCTATATTGAGCCAAAATTGAAAAAGGTTAAAGAAATACTTATAAACGATTAGCCCTACTTAGTTTGTCGCAGATGAGTAGTTTATCTAGGAAGCACTTCCACAAGCTTTGTGTGATAAACATTATAATTTTTAATACTCAAAAACGCCAAACTCACTATCGATAGTAAGCTTCTTAGTGTCGGCAGCTTCTACACGACCAATGATTTTTGCATCTACATTAAATGACTTTGAAATTTCGATAATTTCTTGAGCAATGGATTCATTTACATAAAGTTCCATGCGATGCCCCATGTTAAATACTTGGTACATTTCTTTCCA
>CAZBCH010000064.1:0-4812 GCA_964490235.1 uncultured Flavobacteriaceae bacterium
AACAATGATAGAATCGCATTTGACACCAAGCTAAAAGCACAAGAAATCAACCTAGCCGAGTTACTAGCGATGCCAGAATTAGGAAACTTGAGCCTAGTTATAGAAACAAAAGGAAGTGGTAGTGACATCAGCACTCTCAATGCCACAATAGATGGTGAGATTGAGCAATTTGCTTATAACGAGTATCCGTTAAAAAATATTCCTATTAATGGAAGTATTGATAATGGAAAAGCTCAAATAAAGTCACAGTTTAAAGATGAAAATATCAATATCGCACTTAACGCAAATGCTGCACTTGACACAGAGTTAACGACTGCAAGTGCGTTTATAGATATTATTGGAATCAACTTACAGGCCTTTGGAATTGCTTCTAGAAACATAAGAGCAGCAGGGAAAATAGGTGTAGATTATAGCGGTAATGCACAAAAATACAAGGTTAAGGCAAATATAGATGATGGAATTGCGGTCTTTGATCAACAGTCCTACCTACTAGGTGATCTCGATATGGATGCTTTTGTAACTACAGACTCGACCTCTGTAAACGTAAAAAACAAAATGCTGGACTTAGAACTACGCTCTAATACAGATCCACAAAACCTAGCAAGCGCATTACAAAGACATATAGACCGCTATCTAACGTCCAGTACAGCTATGGATACAGTACAACCGGTACAAATGAATATAAATGGTACGGTAAGTCCAGCACCTATATTGCGTGATGTTATTTTACCAGGCTTGCAATCGCTTGATACGATTCAAATAGGTGTAAACTTTAATGAGCGCAAGCGTATTTTAGATAGTGAGATTGCTATACCATATTTGAATTATGCAGGTAGTAAAGTAGATAGCTTAGTTATTACATCTAAATCTGATGAACAGAACTTAGAATTTAACGTAGGTTTTAAAAACATCGCGTCTGGACCTATTCAGATCAAGCGCACCGATTTATCTGGAGTAGTTTCTAACAATATTTTGAACTTAGAATTTACTTCATATGATGATGAGGAGCGATTGATGCATTTTGCAAGCACGCTTTCGCGAAAGCGAGATATCAACGGTATAGAAAATTTAATTTTCAACCTATCGCTAGATGATCTTATTTTAAATAAAAAGCCATGGACTATTCCTAACAATAATGAAATAGCAGTAGGAGAAGAAGCCTTATTATTTAAAAATTTCAAATTGACCAATGAGTCTCAAAGTATAGAATTGCGCAGTGACTTAAGTAATATAGAAAGCGAGCACATAGCACTATTGTTTGATGGATTTAGGTTACAAGGACTGTTAAGTTACTTGAATCCAGACGAAAAGTTAGCAACAGGTGCCATAAATGGTGAATTTATACTTAACGATATATATGGTAGTACAGGATTTATTGCAGATCTGGAAGTGAGTCGATTAAATGTATTAGAAGTTCCACTAGGCATTTTAAGTCTAGATGCAAATTCTCTTGATGGTTCACAATACGATATGGATTTGATAATAAAAGGTGATGATGTAGATGTAGAATTAAAAGGCGATTATAAAGCAAGTGAGATTGCAGCAAATTTGAATCTTGATCTAGCTATAAATAAGATAGCAATGAAGACTATTGCAGGTTTATCAGGAGATTTTTTAACTGAAGGTTCAGGAAGCATCAATGGAGGATTTAAAGTTACAGGAACTACCCTAGAACCTGTTTACGATGGCACAATTAACTTTAATCAGGCTAAAGTGAATGTGGCAATGCTAGATACCAGCTTTGAACTGAGAAACGAAACGATTGTTGTAGATAATACGAGTATTACCATGGATAATATTAAGATTTATGATGCTCAAGGTGATATTATTAGTGTAGATGGAGAAGTAGGAACAGAAAATATTCTGAATCCTACATTTGATTTAAAAGTTAAAGCAAATAGCTTTATGGCTCTCAATAGTACTGCAAAGGATAATGATCTTTATTATGGTAAAGCAACTTTTGATGCTGATGCTACTATAAAAGGTGATTTAAATTTACCCATCGTTAAAGTAGATTTTACTGTAAAGAATTTTACTGATGTCACCTATGTTTTACCAGCAACAGAGCTAGACGTTGTGGAACGAGACGGAATTGTACAGTTCGTAAATAAGGAAAATCCAGATGCTATTCTAACACAAACTGAAGAAGAATCTGTAACTCTTACTGGTTTTGATATATCGGCAAATATCAAAGTAAAAAAAGATGCAAAAATCACCATTATCATAGATCCTGCAACGGAAGATCAATTGCAAATTTCAGGTAAAGGAGATCTTAAATATAGGATGACACCTAATGGACGCATGACGCTATCAGGTAGGTATGAAGTAGATAACGGTTTCTACCAGTTTAATTTATATGATATAGTCTCTAGAAAATTTGAGTTGACTAAAGGTAGTAGTGTTACTTGGTCTGGAGATCCATTTGCTCCTATTCTAGATGTAAGCGCCCTTTATAAAGTTGAGACTAGTGCCAGTGCATTAATGGCAAGCCAGACCAGCGGTGCTGATGTTTCTACAAAAAATCAGTTTAGGCAAGAGCTTCCTTTCTTAGTGTACTTAAATATAGATGGCGACTTAATGCAACCAGAGTTAGGTTTTAATATAGAGCTTCCAGAAGATGAAAAAGGAGCCGTAGGCGGCCAAGTAAATGGCAGGTTACAACAATTAAACACTCAGGACCAAGAATTAAATAAGCAAGTATTTTCATTACTCGTTTTAAATAGATTTTTTCCTACTAGCGGTGCAGATGGAAGTAGTGGTGGAACAGCAACAATTGCAAGAGATAATTTAAATCAGGCATTGAGCGATCAATTGAACCAGTATGGAGGAAAACTTTTAGGTAATTCAGGTATAGATTTACAATTTGGTCTAGACAGCTATACAGACTATCAAGGATCTGGATCTCAAGACAGGACACAATTGGACATTACGGCAAGTAAAAAGTTACTCGATGATAGATTGATCGTGAGTGTAGGAAGTGAAGTAGATATTCAAGGTAGTGCGCAAGATGGAGAAGAAGCTCCGGCAATTGGTAATGTAAGTCTAGAATATCTTGTCACAGAAAATGGAAGATGGCGATTAAAAGGTTTTAGAAGAAATCAATTTGATAATGTAGTAGATGGTCAATTAATCATAAGTGGTATTTCTATTATTTTCAATAAGGAATTTAACGAGTTTAAAAACTTATTTAAGGACGCTGAAAGTATAGAGCAAAAGAAGGCAAGAAGAGAAGAAGATGATCAAGAGAAAGCCTTAAAAGAAAATGAAAAGATTAATGATAAAAAGAAATCAAACAATTAAAATCAATAATTATCAAAGCACTTAATTTAAATAGAAATTTGATTGTAAGAACATTGATGGTCTTTTTGATCGTAAGCATTTTGTCTTCTTGTGCGGTAAAAAAATATGTTCCAGAAGATCAGTTCTTATTTACTGGATCTGATTTAACTATAAAGTTAGATTCTTTAAGTGATGTAAAGAACGTAAGCGCCTTAAAAATTGAATTAGAAAAAGTATTGACACCAGAGCCCAACACCACATTTTTAGGTATGAGACCTGGTCTTCATTATTACTATAAAGTAAATAAAGATAGTGCTGGCTTTATAAGCCGATTTTTAAATAGGAAAATAGGTGAGAAACCAGTGTATCTAGCTGATGTAGAACAAGAAGCCACTAGAGATTTACTGCGCAATAGATTAGAAAACCGAGGTTTCTTTTTTAGCAATATTACTTCTCAAACGTCTCAAAACGAAAAGAGTAAAGAGGGAAAGGTTTCTTATTCTATTAATTTACCAAATCCTTATCGCTTAAAAACCTATCAAGTTGATAGAGATTCGATACCATTTTATCAGGTCTTAGAGGAACAGGTAAAGGAATCTCCTATTGAAATAGATTCTCGTTTTGATTTAAGTGCCATGAAAACAGAACGAGAACGTATAGATAACAATCTTAAAAATAAAGGCTATTACAATTTCAATTCGCGTTTTTTAATCTTTCAAGCAGATACTAATCAATACGACAATAGAAAATTTGATCTATTTGTAAAACTTAAAAAGGACGTTCCTTCAAAAGCGGTAAAACCATATCGTATTGATAAAGTAAATGTATATCCATATAATGTAGCTGGTCAGGATTCTGTGCAAAACGATACGGTGATGTACGCAAATAAGAGCTACATCCAGTCTGAAGAGTTTTTTAGACCGGATCGATTGGACGATTTTATTTTGTTGGAAAAGGGTGACTTATACAGTCCATCAAAGTCTAAAGCTACAAGTCGTAGGTTAGGAACTATAGGTGCCTATAAATTTGTGAATATCGAGTATAATGAGATAGATCAAGAAGAAAATGACAGCCTTAATTTCCTAGAAGCAAACATTTATTTATCGCCACTTAATAAGAGAGCCATAAGAACAGAATTACAAGCCGTTACCAAGTCAAATGATTTTACAGGACCTACATTAGGAGTGACTTTTTCAAATCGCAATCTTTTTAAAGGTGGAGAACTATTAAATATCAATGCAACAGGAACTTATGAAGTTCAAATCGCTGGAAATAATGATGCAGGACTTACCAGTACTGAATTTAGTCTAGGTGCAGACCTCATTTTCCCACGAATGTTAGCTCCATTTAAGGTAGATAAAAATTATTTTGAATATGCCATTCCTAAAACTAAAGCTAGCCTAAAAGCAGATATTCTCAATAGAAGCCAGCTTTATAGTTTACTTACCTTTTCTGCAGATTTTGGATACATCTGGCAAGCAAACAAATACGTGACTCACGAGATAGATCCTATATCGATTAACTATGTGAGAC
>CAZBCH010000065.1:0-5278 GCA_964490235.1 uncultured Flavobacteriaceae bacterium
TGTATTTTGCTACATTTGCTAAATCAATGGCAAGCACAGGTGCTTTTATCGCAGGAGATCAAGAAATTATAGATTACTTGAAATATAATTTAAGATCTCAAATGTTTGCAAAATCACTACAGATGCAATTGGTAGTAGGAGCTCTAAAACGTCTTGATATGTTACGTACAATGCCAGAACTTAAAGAAAAGTTATGGGAGAATGTAAATGCATTACAAAATGGTTTAAAAGATAGAGGTTTTGATATAGGGACAACACAATCTTGTGTAACGCCAGTTTATTTAAAAGGAAGCATTCCTGAAGCTATGGCATTAGTAAAAGACCTACGTGAAAACTTTGGTGTCTTTTGTTCTATTGTAGTTTATCCTGTAATCCCAAAAGGATTAATACTATTAAGATTGATTCCTACTGCTTCTCATACAATGCAAGATATAGAAGAAACTCTTACTGCATTTGAAGGCATAAGAGAGCGATTAGATGGTGGAGTTTATAAAAGACTAAGTGCTGGTGTAGCTGCTGCGATGGCATAAAATCTTTAATTTATAATCAAAAAAGCCCTTGTTTGTAACAAGGGCTTTTTTAATATCAAAACATTAATATTCACTTACTTTAATAACTCAATTATGTACTAATCCTACTATATGCTGATACAGCTATAAACAATTCTAAAAGTAAAAGTTATTCTTAATTGTCCTTACTTTCTTTGTACAAAGTTGCTT
Source organism: uncultured Flavobacteriaceae bacterium (assembly GCA_964490235.1). Lineage (GTDB taxonomy): Bacteria > Bacteroidota > Bacteroidia > Flavobacteriales > Flavobacteriaceae > Nonlabens. The sequence continues at coordinate 720 of CAZBCH010000065.1, forward strand.
GCTGCATGACTAGAACTGGATAACTAGTCACTTGAAACCCTTCTGCTTCACCTGCTGCTTCTTTTGTGTCTAGACTTGACATTGTTATCATAAAATCTAATCTATCTTCATAAAACACCTCGCTATTATTGAGTAAATTACCAGCTACTTCATAAGTACTGAACAATGTGTTTTTAGAATATGCTATAGGTAATACTATGCCATTGTTTTCATCTAGTTCATAAATGTTTGGGTTTTCAGTTTTTACTAGTGTATAAGCCCTTTCAGACCTTTCTTGACCGTAATAAATTTTATAATCATAACGCATTGAATCCTGAGTAGTTAATAAATGTAATTCCATAGGTATGTTTTCAGTTCCTTTACTTGAAGTATTAAGTAAAGTACCTTTATATATCCCTATAAAATCATTAGGGAAAACCAATTCATTTTTAAAATTTTCGGTTTTATCATTAGTCGTGATCGGTTTCTCACTATTATTAGTGTTACAACTACTTAGAAACAGTAGCACGATTATATTGATCCAATTTTTCATGGGTTAAAAATAATCAATTTTAGATAAGAACTCCGTTGCAATATCGCTTTCGCGAAAGCGAGACTATCAAACTTCTATAAATGAAGAAATCCCAAGTAGCCATTAATGACACCTCAGGATTTCCTACTAACCAACCAAAAAACTTTATGAAAATTACTCTTAATAACCTTCATATTATATAGTGCAATACCTGTGCCAAACTATTATGCGTGCACAGCAAATTTTTAAAGTATTTAATTTTTTTAATTCTCTTAGTCATAAGAGGTATAATTATCTATAAATACTTGAAGTATAGTAAGGTATGGGAAGTTAATATGTCATTATGACATTAATGTCGGTTGTCACATTGTATATATACAGTCTTTTCATCATTATCAATGAAATCAATACTTGGGCAACCAAAACTAATAGAATACAAACCAAAAATTACTGGAGGCTTATTCTTAAATAGTTGACCAATAGCATGGACAGATGGTCTATCATTCTTGTCATTCTCTTTATTTATATAGAAAGTGGGTTCACGGCTTTCGTCAGTAGTTATTTCAGTATTATATAACACTTTTCCAGTTTCTGAAATTACAAATAGGAAAGTACCGTTGTAATCAATATCTGAGAATCGCAGGTTAGTGTAGTAATAATCATTGTTATTCAATTTTTCATGATAGGCTACTTCTACTGCATAATTAGAACTTTTATAAAAATTGTTATACTCTAGCTCTATTAGAGGTACTTTCTTATTATCGATTAGTTGCCATTGAGCTGTTTTTAGTTTCCCTATTTCAAAAGGATTTGTTTTCCCTATATGAGCAAATGTATGTTCATAAGAGAATTCGTTAGTGTCGATAAAATCTTTTAAATCAAAACCTGTAAGATAGGAACCTCCATAAATACTTTCATGAGAAAATAGGATGAGGTCTTTTACTCGAAATGTTTTTAATTTACCTAACTTAAAATTGTAGAGAAATAAATAATCTGATTCTTTGATCTCTCTGTTGTTGAGGAATTTGTTTCTAGCGTTGCCTTTTAATGCAAAAGAGTACTCTTCAAATGTTTTCTCTTGATTTTGTGCTTCCTCATACTCTCTTGCAACTTCAGGAAACCTCATGCTCCAGAAATCATCTGTCAATGAAACAAAGGGATAATAGTTATCTTTTTCATCATAGTACATACCTAATGACAAAATGGAAAGTTCATTTACATAATCATTGTATGCTATTTCCCGATACTCGTCTTTGAGGAAGGCATCAAAAACATAACCGATCGCTCTTTCTGCTCTTACTTTTACCCAATTTCCGGTCAGCTTTTTTCCTAAATCTTTAACCTCACTTGTTACATCGGTAACTTCAAGTATTTGTAGCCTTAGATTATCAGGAAATTTGCCTAAAACATTTCCTTCAGGTGCATCTCTGAAATTTAATCCAGAAGGTGCAGAAACGTACTTATAGATAATGGAGTTATCTGTTTCCTTAGATTTAGAATTTGATTTTGCATCTGATATTTGTTCTTCGGAAGTGTTTGATGAAATTGTGTCATGACTACGCTGCGTTTCTTCTTGCAAGGTCAAAGAATTACTTGTGACATTCTTGCAGCTTAAAAGTGATAATAATATGACGATTAAATAAATAAATTTTAAATCCACTTTTTCCATTTAAAAAAGCCTAGTAAGGTGAAAAATATTACAGCATTAATAAGCCAGAAATACTGATAACCGTTCTCCCAAGTAAGCTCTGGAATGTGTTCAAAGTTCATCCCATAAATACCAGCAACAAAAGTCATCGGGATAAACAAGGATGATACAATGGTTAAAACTTGCATGATTTGATTCATCTTATGACTAACGCTTGATAGGTACATATCTCGTAAACCAGCGTTAATTTCTCTATATGATTCTACAGTTTCTATAATCTGTATACAATGATCATAAGCATCCTGGAGATAGGCGTGCGTTTTAGATTCAATTAAGTTACTATCTTCCTTAAGTAATCGTGATATAGACTCTCTAAGCGGAAATATCGCACGTCGCAATTTCAAAAGCATTCTTTTATTACTTTGCGCCTGATTCAAAGAATCCTTTTGGGGATTATCAAAAATTTCATCTTCTAATTGATCTAGATATTCTCCTATTTGTTCAATTACTAGAAAGTAATGATCTATTATACTATCTATTAATGCATAGAAAAGGTAATCACTTTTTACACCTCTTATACGTCCACGGCTGTTTTCTATGCGTTCTCTTATGTTTTCAAAAACATCTCCAGTTTTTTCTTGAAAAGAAATTACGGCATCTTCAGTTAAGATAATACTTACTTGCTCTTCATTTAATTCATTATTTTCTGCATCATATGATATCATCTTAATGCATTGATAAATGTAAGCTCCGTAAAATTCTGTTTTAGGTCGTTGAGTAGTGTTTGCTATATCTTCTAATAATAAATGATGTAAATGAAATTTGTCACCCACTTTTTCAAGAAGTTCAATGTCATGTACACCATCGATATTGAACCAGTTCACACGATCTTCTTTAAGTTGATCTAGAAAGATCCCATCTTGTTTAGAATAATGATTTTCATCATAAAGAATGGTTTCGGTAGTAACCTCGCCTGTTCTTGCCTCACCGACATAAGAAATAGTTCCTGGCGGTTGAAAAACGGTACCGGTAGATTTTGGTGCAGCTTTACGCCTTAGTCTAAGATTAATTTTTTTCATGAATAGGCTGGTTAATTATAACGAATCACTATCAAAAGTAATACGTTTCACCTTAAACTAATAATTTACTTTAATTTCTCTGCAATATAAGGAGCTGTGTAACTGTCTTTTATTTTTGAAACCTCTTCAGGTGTACCAGCTGCAATTAAGTTTCCGCCAGCTTTTCCTCCTTCACGACCTAGGTCAATAATGTGATCTGCACATTTTACAAGATCCATATTATGTTCAATAACAATAACAGAATGTCCTTTTTCAATTAAGGCATTAAAACTATCCAGTAATTTATTAATATCATGAAAATGTAGACCTGTTGTAGGTTCATCAAATATGAATAAGGTTTTATCTGATGTGGTTCCTTTAACTAAAAAGCTTGCTAACTTGATACGTTGAGCTTCGCCACCAGATAGGGTTGAAGAGCTTTGACCTAGTGTCACGTAACCTAAACCTACATCTTGTAGAGGCTTTAATTTTCTAGTTATTTTATCTTCGTTATTCTTTTTAAAGAATTCTATTGCGTCATTAATTGTCAAATTTAAAACGTCATCAATGTTATGATCATGAAAACGCACTTCTAGAATTTCTTTTTTAAACCGTTTACCATTACAGGTTTCACATTTTAAAGTTACATCTGCCATGAATTGCATCTCTATAGTAACTTCTCCATCTCCTTTGCAAGTTTCACATCTTCCGCCGTCCACATTAAATGAGAAATGTTTGGGCTTATAATTTCTAATTTTAGCGACCTTTTCATTTGCAAATAAGTTACGAATATCATCATAAGCCTTTATATAAGTAACTGGATTGGATCGCGAACTTCTACCGATTGGGTTTTGATCAATAAATTCAACTGTTTTTACGTTTTCAAACTTGCCAGAAATCTCAGTAAACTGACCAGCTTTTTTACCATATCCACCTAATTTCTTTAAAATTGCAGGATAGAGGATTTGCTTTACCAACGTAGACTTTCCACTTCCAGAAACTCCAGTAACCATAGTTAAAACACCTAAGGGAAATCGTACGTCTATATTTTTAAGATTGTTATGTCTCGCGCCTGTAATATCTATGTAATATTTGTAAGATCTACGCTTTCGCGGAAGCGGAATTTCCATGGACCCATTTAAATACTGTGCTGTTAGACTGTCAGATTTCAATATTTCATCTAGAGTTCCCGCAGCGACTACCTTACCACCATGTGTACCTGCTTCTGGTCCAATATCTATGATTTCATCTGCCGCTTGCATGATCTCCTCATCGTGTTCTACTACTATAACTGTATTACCTAAATCTCGTAGATTTTTGAGGACTTTAATCAATCTTTTAG
>CAZBCH010000066.1:0-3149 GCA_964490235.1 uncultured Flavobacteriaceae bacterium
ACTTGATTATCGAGGTTCTTGGGTTTTTTCTTGCGCAGTTTTTTAAAATAGGCGACGTTCTCTTTCTTTTTTTGTTGAGCTAGATGAGGTAATTGATTGAGAAATTCTTCCATTAATTACAGCTAGGCATGTGCATAGAGCTTTCATAACCTTGATTTTTAAGTTGTGTGGTTACGTTACAAATCAACTCTTTAGACCAGTATATGCTTGCACTTTCTTTAGCTTTATTGATTTGATCAATACTTCCAAATAATTTTTTACCAGTATCAGAGTCTTTAAACGCGTTTAATTCTGCTCGTTGTCCTTCTGTCATTGCAGAGCGGTCTTTTTTATATTGAACACCTGTGGAAGAACTATAAAACTTTATTAAGTTACGTATATCCTGCTTGTCTTCAAAAATACTTCTGTATTCAGACGCTAGAATTCCTTTAAACTTTGCTATTGATGCATTTTTTCCATCATAAATTTTTTGCCATGTTGTGGCAGGTACCTCTTGAGTTTGATAAGCATCTTGTAACATTTTTACCATACCGTCATAAGCACCTTCATATTCTGCATCAATACCACTTACTTTAAAATAGTTCATCATTAATGATTGATAAGATTCATTTTGCTGGGCATTGACAAAACTGCCTATAAATAACAAGCTTAATAAAAGTTTAATAGAATTTTTCATGCGAAGGAATTAATATTGACAAAAATATATCTAATGTATAATTTAAGAAAAGTATTAGGTCTTTTAATTTTTTTAATCGCTCTAGGCGGTTGTTCTGACGATGAAGGGTCATTAACATCGGGAAACGGTGGTAGTTAAAATTTGAATAATAGAAATACTGGAGACAGTGCCAACGATTTGTTGAGTGAATCTACTTATACTAATCTAGTAATCGAGGCTGTTTACGTAGATGGTTTTAGACCAGAAAATGCTTCTTTAACTAATCTAGTATCTTTTTTAAATTCAAGATTAAATAAATCTGGTGGTATAAGTATTGTAGAACGCGATATTCCTGCACAACCTTATGATACCTACACCATAGAAGAGGTAAGACAGGTAGAAGACGAGTTTAGAACGCAGTTTACATCAGGTAACACTATCGCGGTATTTGTTTTGTTTGCTGAAAATGCAAGCGCAACAGACAATGGTAACAATGTCGTACTAGGAACGGCTTACCGCAATACATCGCTGGTAATGTACCAAAGTACTATAGAAAACTTTAGCGGTGGACTCAATCAACCTAATCGTGTTACCGTAGAAACGGCTGTTTATGCACATGAATTTTGTCATATCATGGGACTTGTTAATCTAGGAACGCCTTTACAGTCGCAGCATGAAGATCCTGATAACGATAAGCACTGTAACGTAGCAAATTGCTTAATGAGAGCGCAGCTGGAAAGTGGGAATATTTTTGATATGATGAATGCTTTAGGATCTGGCGTTCCATCTATAGACGCGCAGTGCATTGCAGACTTGCAGGCAAATGGAGGAAGATAAGTTTCTCAGTATATGATAGGGTAAATAAAGATTCCGCTTTCGCGTAAGCGGAATTAACAATAAATCATTTTATCGATCTGCAGCTCTATGACGTTCTCGTGCTAATAATGTGTTTTTAAGTAGCATGGCAATAGTCATAGGACCTACGCCGCCTGGAACAGGAGTAATGTAGCTTGCCTTTTTAGAAACATTTTCAAAATCTACATCACCTGTAATGTAATATCCTCGCTCTCTTGATTCATCTGGTACTCTAGTGATTCCTACATCAATAATCACAGCATCGTCCTTGACCATTTCGGCTTTTAAAAATCCAGGGACTCCTAAAGCTGTAATTATAATATCTGCCTGTGAAGTGATTTGAGTAATGTTTTTTGTGTGACTGTGTGTTAAAGTAACGGTAGAGTTTCCAGGAAAACCTTTTCTACCCATTAATATACTCATAGGTCTTCCTACAATATGAGATCTACCTATTACAACAGTGTGTTTACCTTGCGTTTCTACACCATAACGGTCCATTAATTCTAGAATACCAAAAGGAGTAGCAGGAATAAACGTACTCATATCTAATGCCATTCTTCCAAAGTTAGTAGGATGGAATCCATCAACATCCTTATCAGGATCTACAGCCATAAGTACCTTTTGAGTGTCTATTTGCTTAGGAAGTGGCAATTGAACAATAAAGCCATCAATTTCAGGATTTTCATTCAATTTTTTAATTTCTCTTAATAGTTCGGTTTCACTAGTAGTATTAGGCATGCGCACCATAGTACTTTCAAAACCTACACGTTCACAAGCACGTACCTTAGAACCTACGTAAGTAAGACTGGCACCATCATTTCCTACAATTACAGCTGCAAGATGAGGTACTTTTTCACCATTGTTTTTCATTTCCTGAACGATCTCTGTAATCTCGTTCTTGATATCATTGCTTGTCTTTTTTCCGTCTAGAATAGTCATAATTGCTGGTGATAGTGAATAGATGTGTAAAAATCTAACTTATACCACATATATGAAAGTTTATATGATTACAATTATAACCTACTTGTTAACGATAGCGATTGCGTAGCTTATTCTTATCTTAAAAAAAAAACCTTCATAATAATTAATTATGAAGGTTTTTAAAACGATTATGTGGTTATGCTATCGCATTTTACCTAAAGCATTCATCATGGCTTTTCCTTTACCACCTTGCATCATTTTCATCATCTTGCTCATTTGATCAAACTGCTTCAGTAATTGATTTACTTCTGTAACGGTTGTACCACTACCTTTTGCAATTCTCTTTTTACGAGAGCCGTTGATGACTTGTGGTTTTGTGCGTTCTTCAATGGTCATAGAATGAATAATAGCCTCAATTCCTTTAAAGGCATCATCATCTATATCTACATCTTTAAGCATTTTTCCAGCACCAGGGATCATACCCATAAGATCCTTCATATTTCCCATCTTTTTAATTTGCTGGATCTGGGATAGGAAATCGTCAAAACCAAATTGATTTTTGGCGATTTTCTTACTCAACTTACGCGCTTCTTCTTCATCAAATTGTTCCTGTGCGCGCTCTACTAACGATACAACGTCTCCCATTCCTAGGATACGATCTGCCATACGTTCTGGATAGAAAACATCTAGAGCTTCCATTTTCTCGCCAGTACCTATA
>CAZBCH010000067.1:0-14018 GCA_964490235.1 uncultured Flavobacteriaceae bacterium
TATAGTAACATTAATTTTAAGACCATCATTGTAAAGATTATAAGGCTTTTCTGTATCTGGATTGATGTGTTCTTTTGCCCATTGTTTGATTGTACTTCTAAGATGTTCCCTAAAATAAGTACCCATTCCATCATTGTGCCCTTCTGGAGTAAAATTTATTTTTAATGGAAGCGCTTGTAAACTATCTTTTTCTTTTTCAGATAATTTGCCATTTCTAAACATTTGTGCTAAAACTACATTACGTCGATCATGTGATTTCTGTCGACTAATCTTTCTAGCTGGATTAAATTGTCTAGGGTTTTTAAGCATTGCTACAAGTACAGCTCCTTCTTCTATTTTTAATTCTATAGGTTCTTTGCCAAAATAAATATTTGCCGCAGATCTTATTCCTATGGCATTTTTGATAAAATCCATTTCATTCAAATACTGCGTGATAATCTCTTTTTTAGTGTACTGCTTCTCTAACCTTGATGTGATGATCCATTCTCTAGATTTTTGAATGATACGCTCAATTATATTATCGCTCGCCTCATCTGTAAAATAGAGTTTAGCCAGTTGTTGTGTGATGGTACTTGCTCCACCTTTTTGACCCAAATAAGCGACTGCTCTAGCCGTACCGTAACCATCTATACCACTATGATCCCAGAAACGTTCATCTTCTGTAGAAACTAATGCGTCAATAAGATGCTGAGGTAAATCGTCATATTTGATGGGTTTTCTATTATCATTAAAAAATGTTCCAAGCGTTTTACCATCAGCAGTTACAATTTCTGTTGCTAATTCTGTTTGCGGATTCTCTAATGCGGTGTGATCTGGTAAATCACCAAAAACTCCCCATCCTGCCAGTAAAAAAAGTAAAACGAGAAGCCCTACACCTATGGCATACATTTTCCAGAACAAAGAAATGTTTTTCTTTTTCTCTTCTTTTTCTTTTGCGATTTGTGCTTTAGTTGCTGCCATCTTGCAATTGTTTTTCTATACTATATCCTATGTTGAGTATACCCTTTAATTGTGCATCTCCATTTACTTCTCCATTCTTTCTCATCGCATGTTTTAGCGCTAGGTGGTAGTTTCCGCTTTCGCGAAAGCGAATGCCTTCTCGCAACCACAGCTTATTTTCAAACACATCGTTAGAACCTTTTCCTAAAAACTTTCCATCTGGAGCTGCCATTTGATATTGTAATGTATCTGTAACGACTTTTCCTTGTGGAAATTTTATCTGTGATATTAACCAAAGGTTATTATACTCATATTCATGGGTATTACGCAAATTAATAAATATATTGTATTTATTAATTGTGTCCTGTGGTTCAATTTTGAAAGTTGCAACATCATCTATTGCCCAGCCTGAAGAAGGCATATCCTTATACTCTGCAGAGATCAATTGATCATCGCATGAAATAAAGGCTAAAGTGATTATGAAAAATAATGTCTTTCTCACTACTCTTCTTTTTTAGGTGGTTTATTCCTATTATTATTTTTATTGCGATTAGGCCTAGGCTTATTTGATTTTGTCGCTTGATTACTTGCCGGCTTGTTATTATCATTTTGCTTATTAGCAGGTTGCGCTCCGGTTTTACTTTTAGAATTTCTCCTTTTGTTAGGTCTTGCTTTACTTTTAGGCGCAGTTTCTTTTTTAACTGGCGTATTTTGAGTAGCTGTAGCGGTATTTGAGTTTGCCTTTTTTGAGCTGGACCTGCGTTTTTTATTACTGCGCTTATTGCGAGACTTAGGCTGGTCAAATCTTGTAAGACTGTCTTGTCCTACTACATTTTCAAAACTTGCTTCTTCTTCAATAATAAGTTCACTTGCATATTCTTCTATGCTACCTACTTTTTCTTTAGCTTTATTTTTTGCGACTATTTCATGGACTTGATCTGTAGTTAATGTATGCCAGTTCATCCACTCTCCTTCATAGCAGTACCACATAAGTCCTTTAAAAATGTCTACTTTTTGACATACTGCGATTCCTTTTTCAGTATAAAGTTTTTGGTTTTGCTTTGGGAAAGTGCTTAATGCATCCATATATGAGTCCAGCTCATAATTAAGACAGCATTTAAGTTTACCACATTGTCCTGCGAGTTTTTGCGGATTAAGAGATAAATTTTGGTATCGAGCCGCTCCAGTAGTTACTGATCTAAAATCGGTTAACCAGGTACTGCAACACAACTCGCGACCACAAGATCCTATTCCACCTAAACGAGCTGCTTCCTGACGCAGTCCTATCTGTCGCATCTCGATTCTCGTTTTAAACTCACTAGCATATTCTCTTATGAGTTCTCTAAAATCGACACGCTCATCTGCGGTATAATAAAAAGTAGCTTTTGACCCATCTCCTTGAAATTCAATATCAGAGATTTTCATTTTAAGTTTTAAACGTATGGCAATTTCTCGAGCACGCACTTTCATAGGCTCTTCCTTCTCTCGAGCAGCAACCCATTTTTCTACGTCTTTTTCATTTGCGATACGATAAACTTGAGGGATTTCTTCACTGATTTTAACACGTTTGCGTTTCATTTGCACACGTACTAATTCTCCTGTTATAGTTACTATACCTATATCATGACCAGTTTCTGTCTGTGTAGCAACTATATCACCTATTTTAAGTTGTAAATCTTCTTTGTTATAAAAGAATTCTTTACGACTATTTTTAAAACGTACTTCTACATAGGGAAATTTTTTCTGTCCGTCTGGCAACTCCATGTTTGCTAGCCAGTCAAATACTGTTAACTTATTACAACCACTGGTACCACAAGTACCATTATTTTTACATCCTCCAGGCGTACTACCGCCTGTTCCACAACTGTTACAGCTCATCCTTGTATTCTCTATATATTGAAATTGAAACGATTAACTCGCTCAATTGAAGTCATTACTTGAATTGTAAATATAACAATTAAATATGTGGATTGTTGTACAGTTTAAAGATGCTATTTAACCAGGTAGAAAGTCCTATCTAGAAGAATTAAACTAGGAAAAACGTTGCTTTCTTATATCTGGTAAAACATCCCTAAATTTAAAAACAGTAATCTTTCTGTATTTGCTGTGAAGTCTTCAAAACGGTATTCGGTAACCAGTTGCAGTTTTAAGTTTTTAGATAATTGACGGCCTAAACCAAAAGAAATACGCTGGTCATAAGCTGGACGCGCTGCATTTTCTGCTATGAAAAGGGTTTCTAGACTTGCCATAAGATAATATTCAGAAATATCTGTAGCAAAACCGTTCAAAGGTAATGAGCTAGAAAGTCGGTATCGCCATCGATGTGTGGTTCTATCACCTCGCAATCGCTGGTCCCATCGCACACGATGTGCCACCTTAAGCGCATTGTATTTTCTCTTATAAACATACTGTTCTGTAAAGCGTACTTCTTCTGGTCTAGAATCGTCAAAAAGTTCCCGATACATCACCACAAATCCTATTTGTGAATAAAAACCTACTTCATAACCTACAAACTGTGCCGCTTGAATATGCAGTGCCTCAAACGTATCATCAGTGCTGTTGCGCTGCTCTATAACGCTATTAAAACTCCATCTGTTTCCTGTTTGCCAAGAAATATTAAGTGATGGTTGTACAATTACATCTTCTACAATTTGCGAAAATGAAAGAAACGGCAACAATAAAAACAGAAAAAATCTAGAATAAAATGAAGTCATATTCTAGTCTTTTTATGTCACGTTTGCTAATGAAATTTCCTGCTATATCAAAGAGATATTCTCTTCTAAAGATTTTTCTGTCGTTTTTAAAAGCTACAATTAGCTCATAATTATCTATGTTTTTTTGAGCTATTTTTTCTTTGATTTGAGTAGCAGTTTTATTTAATCCTACGTATTGTTCTTGAACTTTCTCGATACGGTATTTACTGGCAACAGTATCTAGATATTTCTCAATTTGGGCAAAAGATGCTTTATTAACTTTTCTTCTTTGAATGCTAATTTCTACATCTTCAAGAACTCCTTGCGCATTAAATTCAATGCTATATTTACGGCCTTGAAACTTTAATTTGGCTTCATAACTGATCTTATCGCCATCAGTTTCTCTATAAAATTTCACTTTTTTTCTAGAATTCCCTATGATTTCCACATACTTCAAAGCCTGATCTGGAAATAAATTTGCAGTTATCTTTTCCTCACGTTCTATTTTTTGTGTTGATTGTGCTGTTGATAATTCCGCTTTCGCGAAAGCGAGAACAAAAAACACCACTACGACCCTAAACTTCATCATATCTGAAACAATTTACTTCATGATCATTTACCATTCCTATAGCTTGCATAAAAGCATACATGATCGTAGAACCTACAAATTTAAAGCCTCGTTTCTTTAAATCCTTAGAAATTTGATCGGATAACACTGTGTTTGCTGGAGCATTTTTATAATCGGTTACCTTATTTTTAATTGGTTTGCCGTCCACATATTGCCAAATAAATTTAGAAAAGCTACCGTATTCTTTTTGAATTTCTATGAATAACTGCGCATTTGTTATTATAGATTTTACCTTTAATTTGTTGCGTATAATTCCTGTATTTTGAAGTAATTCTTCTTGTTTTGCCTGATCGTATTGCGCAATCTTATGCATATCAAATTGGTCGAGTGCATCCGAGTAATTTCGGCGTTTTCGTAAAATTGTGATCCAACTTAAGCCTGCTTGCATGGTTTCAAGAATCAAGAACTCAAACAGTGTGCGATCATCATAAACAGGTTTTCCCCATTCTTGATCGTGGTAAGCTTCATAAAGCTCGTCGCCCAGACACCAGCCACATTTGTATTTTTTCATAATTTAAAATTAGTAATCTTTATCTTTACTACCTATGAAAAATCTTCTTCTCTTATTTGCCGCAATCTTTTTAACCAGTTGTGCTTCAAAACAACCCTTAAATACAGCTGCTGTAGAGCAGTCTATAGATGCCTGGCACAAAGCGGCTGCTCAAGCAAACTATGACCAATATTTTGATCTCATGACAGATGATGCCGTTTTTATAGGAACCGACGCCACAGAAAACTGGCAGCTAGAAGAATTTAAAAGCTTTTCTAAGCCTTATTTTGATAAAGGAAAAGCATGGTCTTTTACTTCATTAGAACGCAATGTTTATTCAGCAAACGGTTGGATTTATTTTGATGAATTATTGGATACACAAATGGGAATATGTCGTGGTAGTGGTGTAATGAGAATGCAAAATGGTAAATGGAAAATAGCGCACTACGTTCTATCTATAGCAGTTCCTAATGAAAATGTAAGCTCACTTACAGCCATGAAAAAAGCTTGGGATAAGGACTACATTAAAAAGTTAAAAGCACAATAATAAAATAGCATCTATAAATTATACTAACCTCTTATTATGAAACACGTTCTATATTTTATCGTTTTAAGTATTTGTTTTACCACATTAGGGCAAAAAAGAGCTCTTACTCATGATGACTATGATTTATGGAAGCGCACCGCTAGCCAAGAGATTTCACCTAGTGGTAATCTGGTTGCAATAAGTGTAGTAACATCTACTGGTGCAGGTGACGGTTACTTAGAAATTCATAATATTTCTAATGATACAAAGCATACTTTCTTTAATGGTGTTGATCCACAAATAAGTGCCGATGAAAAATATATTTATTTTCTACAAAAACCAGAATACCAGAAACTAAGAACAGAGAAAAAAGAGAAAGTCGATAAAAACAAGCAATCTAAAAATACTTTTATGGTTTATGAGGTTGCCAGTGGTACTATCATAGATTCCATACAGCGAGTTAAAAAGTACACTGCTAGCGATAAGCGTAATGACTTTTTAATTCTAGAAAAATACAAAGATCTAAAGCCTGAAAAGAAAAAAGACTCTACAATAACTGAAGAAGCTCCAATAAAAGAAACTAAAAGAGAGAAAAAGCGCAGACTTAAAAAAGAAAAGGAAGAATTAGAGAAAAAGCTTAAGGAGCTAAAAAAAGTTGACGACAATAAAGAAATAATAGATTATACAAAAGATGATTATCTGATAGTTTATCAAGCCGAGTCACAATCTAAAGATAGTATTGATAGCTTTAAAGAGTATGCAATGCCTCGTGAAGGAAGTGGTTTTATTTACTCTCGCAAGCAAGGAAAAAAGAAAAAAGATCTAGGTGTTTATTATTATGATGCTACCACCAGAACCTCAACTACATTATTAGAAACCGCCTGGCGATATAAAGACCTTACCATAGATAAGTACGGTAAACAGCTTGCTTACAAAGTCGCAATGGACAGTACAGAAACTGATTCTTTAAAGTTTGAGCTCTATTATCAAAAAGATAAAAACCAGTTCACAAGACAACTTGCTTATGGTGAAGGTAATATTAAAAATGGCTGGTCACTTACTGATAAAAGAAAAGCACGATTTTCTGAAAATGGGAAACGACTGATTTTTTATACACAGCCTAAAATTGAATACACCATAGACACCACTTTAATGGATGATGAGATTGCTCAAGTAGACGTGTGGAATTATAAAGATCGCCTGACGCAACCAGAGCAAAAAACTCGTATTTCAAGTTTAGAAAGACAATCTTCGACTATTATTTGGGATACTGAAAAAGGATCTATTCAGTTTCTCAATGATTATGATATGAGAGATACTGATTGGGATGATGATATGGAAGGTAATTACGTTATTTATGCAAACAATGATAAATACGATATAGCAAGATCATGGGATTATCCGTGGAGATCTGACTATTTGGTAGAAAATCTTCAAACACGTAGTAAAAAGTTTATCATCAATAATTCAGGAAGTGCGCCTATAAGAAATCCAGAAAACACTCACGTGATCTACTTTAACTATGACACTCAAGACTGGCACATGATGAATCTGGAAACTCAAATAGGTAAGAACCTTACCAAATTCGTCGATGTAAGCTTTGCAAATGAAGATGATGACCACCCAGCACTAGCAGATGATCACGGTTTTGGAGGTTTTGATAAAGATGGCTTTGCACTGGTTTATGACAAATATGATGTTTGGAAACTTGATATCACAGGAGACTCACCACCAGAAAACATTACTAAAACTGGTCGTAAAAACAAGATCACTTATCGCACTGAAAATCTAGATCGTGAAAACCGTGACTTAGCTACCTATTTCAATGATAAGTTATTGCTCTCAGCTTTTGATCATCGCACAAAAGCAAACTCGTTAATGTTACTTGGCGCAAATGGTATAGAACCATTATATATGGTTAGTGATCGTAATGTTACCGCTTTCGCGAAAGCGGAAAACTCAAACGCCTTATTGGTTACTTCTGGCAACTTTGAAGATTATCCAGATGTAGAATACTTGACTCCACAACTTAAAAAACCTCTCACAAATATCAATCCACAACAAGAAGATTTCAAATGGGGAACTGTGGAATTATTTAAATGGAATGCTTATGATGGAGTGTCATTAGAAGGACTAATTTACAAGCCAGCAAATTTTGATCCTAGCAAAAAGTACCCAATGATAGTTTATTTCTATGAAAAATATGCAGATAGGCTTCATAGCTATCGTTCTCCTTTGCCTAGTGCAAGTACAGTAAATTTTGCTTATCTAGCTAGTAATGATTATGTGGTTTTTGTGCCAGATGTAGTCTATAAAGATGGCCATCCTGGAGAAAGTGCATACAATTGCATCGTATCTGGAACAGAAGCAGTGGAAAAATTAGGATACGTAGATTCTAACAACATGGCTTTGCAGGGGCAAAGTTGGGGTGGCTATCAAACCGCTTATTTAGTAACTCGTACTAATAAATATGCTGCGGCAATGGCAGGCGCACCAGTTTCAAATATGACTAGCGCTTATGGAGGCATACGATGGGGCAGCGGTTTAAGTCGTGCTTTTCAATATGAAAAAACACAAACTAGAATAGGTAAAAACTTATGGGATGGACTGGATTTATACATTGAGAACTCTCCATTATTCCACATCCCTAAAATTAAAACACCACTGCTTATGATGCATAACGATGCAGATGGTGCCGTACCTTATTATCAAGGCATAGAAATGTTCATGGGAATGCGTAGACTAGGAAAACCATCGTGGTTATTAGTTTACAATGATGAGGCTCATAATTTAAGAGAAACAAAAAACAGAAGGGATCTTTCCATAAGAATGATGCAGTTCTTCGATCATTATCTTAAAGGAAAACCTGCCCCTTTATGGATGACAAAAGGTGTATCTCGAGACAAGAAAGGAAAGCAAACTGGTTATGAATTTGACACTTTAACAACTCAAAGAAAGTAAGTTACGTATCTATTGTGAGACCTAATTATATAACTATCACTAAAGTGATTATTTGAAAGTGCAAGAGAAACTAATTATTCTTTTTTAAAATAGTTACTATTCTGTGATAAACTGTCTTTATCTTTTACACCTTAAAATTTATTAATGAAATATTTTACTACTATTATTCTACTGTTTTGTGGCCTATCAGCATTTTCTCAATTAGGAACTAATGCGCCATGGATGCAGGACTTACTTATACAAAAAAATGGTGTAGAACCTACTTATCAAGAAATTAAAGAAGCAGGAGAAAATTACTGGGACATACACGATAAGGATGCTAAAGGTAGTGGATACAAACCTTTCATGAGATGGGTAAATCGTGCTGAGGCCTATGTAAAAGAAGATGGGACTTTGCAATCTCCTTTTGAAATCAACAGATTACTACAATTTAACTCTACAAAAAATGGTTTGATGGATAACTCAAACTGGTTGCCTGTAGGCCCATTTACATATTCTGAAACTGGATCGTGGTCACCTGGCCAAGGACGTGTCAATACGCTTGCAGTAGACCCTAATAATCCTAATACATATTATATGGGTACTCCTAGTGGCGGAGCATGGAAATCTACTGATGCTGGTGCAAACTGGACGCCTTTAACTGACTTTCTTTCACAAATAGGTACTAGCGCTATTGCAATAGATCCCAATAATTCAAACATTATCTATTTAGGAACAGGCGATGACGATGCTGGAGATAGCGATAGCATCGGAATGCTTAAATCAACTGATGGTGGTGCGACTTTTAATTCTACTGGATTAATTTTTACACGTGGTGGAGCAAATATTAGCGAAATATACATTGACCCTAACAATAGCAACAATCTTTTTATTTCTTCTAATCAAGGTTTTTATAAATCTACTAATGCAGGTACAACAGTAACGAGAACATTTAATGCTAATGTAAAAGACATCAAATTTAAGCCTGGTGATTCTAATGTCATTTATATGTCAACCATCTCAAGTTTTTATAGGTCGGTAGACCAAGGAAATACTTGGACTCAAATTACAACTGGCTTGCCATTTAATCAAGGTAGATCTGTTATAGGTGTTACTCCAGCAAATCCCAATTATGTCTACCTACTTATCATTGATAATAATGCAAATTTAGTAGGTGTTTACAGATCATCTAACAGTGGCCAAAGTTTTATAAAAAGAGATAACGGTACAGATATTTTAGAAAACACCCAAGGCTGGTATGATCTTGCACTTGAAGTATCACCTACAAATCCCGAGACTATTTATACAGGCTGTCTTAATGTATGGAAATCTAATTCTGGAGGTTCTTCTTTCACAAAAGTAAATAGCTGGAACAATAGTTCTCAAGCATCCTATACTCATGCAGATATACACCAAATACGACAATTTGGTAACGAGCTTTTTGTTCTATCTGACGGTGGTGTTTATAGAAGTACTAATCAAGCTGGCAGCTTTACTGACTTAACAGCCACAGCACAAATAGGACAATTTTATAGGATCGCTGTAGGAAAACAATCTAGTACAGAAGTAGCTGGTGGACTACAAGATAACGGAGGATTTACAAGAAGTGCTGATTCCTGGAAAAATTATTATGGTGCTGATGGAATGGAAGCTGGAATAGATCCAAATAACGATAATATTAGATACGGATTTACTCAAAGAGGCGGCGGTTTGTATTTCACAAATAATGGTGGTAATAGCAGATCGTTTAGTATAAGTGGCCCAGAAAATGGAAACTGGATTACACCTATGAAAACAGACAGTCAAGGAACTATTTATGCAGGATATTCCAGCTTATACAAGGTTACAGGAACTTCATTTAGTTTAGTTTCTCCACCCTTTGGAAGTAATATTGATCTATTAGAAATTGATCCCAACGATGATAATATTATTTATGTTGCTGTAAATGAAGTGCTTTATAAAAGTACAAACGCAGGATCTAGCTTTTTATCTGTGTATAATTTTCCTGAAAATATCTCAGCTATTGAAGTAAATTCAAATGATGGCTCTACTATTTATGTGGCAACAAGATTTTCAAACGGTCAAGTTTATAAAAGCATTAATCAAGGTGCTTCCTTCTCAAACATCACCAGTAATCTTCCTAATTTAGGGAAAAACACTCTAGCTCATCAAGGATTGAGCGTTGACGAACCATTATTTGTTGGAACAACAGTAGGAGTTTACCGCTATGATGAAGGCACCGGTTTATGGCAACCATTTGCGAATAATTTACCTAATGTAAATATTAGAGATCTTGAAATCAATACAAATGATAATATACTAACAGCAGGAACATATGGTAGAGGAATATGGCAAACCGCCTTACAACGAGCAGTACCTAGTTCAGACATTAGAATAGTTTCAATCGAAGATAATGGAGGAGATATAGCTTGCAACTCGAGTAACATTAATGTTATAGTAGAAAATGCAGGTACAAGTACCATTAATACTATTGATCTTACTTATACTGTAGACAGAGGAACATCAATATCTCAACAAATAAATGTTTCTATTGCTCCTCAAAATACAGATGTTATAAGTATTACTGGTCTCAATTTAAGTTTAGGATCTCATAGCATAAATGTAAATGTGACCACAGCAAATGATTACTTTATTTCCAATAACCGTGCGATAAAAGAATTTTTAATTAATTCTTCTGGAATTGTAAATGACACATATCAATTTGAAAACAGAGCATTTTTGACAGCAATAGAAGGTGGCTCATCTTCTGAATGGGAAAGAGGTACCGCAAGTGGAATCATTCTGGGTAGTAGTACAGTAGGAAGTTCACAAGTTTATGCAACAAATCTTAATGGAGTGTATGGGAATAATTCTACTAGCTATTTATATACAGGATGTTATGATTTAAGTTTTATCAATAATCCAGTCCTCTCATTTGATATGGCTTTTGATATTGAAACTAATTGGGATTTACTTTATATGCAATATTCAACAGATAGTGGCTCAAGTTGGAATATTCTAGGTAGTGCATCTGATCCTAATTGGTACAACTCAAACAGATTCCCTAATAATTCAAATTGTTATAATTGTGTAGGTGCACAATGGACTGGAACTGGTGTAGGAAACACGCTTTCTAATTATAACTTACCTTTAAATTTTCTCAACAATCCATCAGAGGTATTGTTTAGATTTGTTTTTAGAACAGATGGTTCTGTAGTTGATGAAGGTGTGGTCATTGATAACTTTATAGTTACAGGAATATTGAATAACGATACTAACTCGATTAGTAGTGCATTCTCTATTTATCCTAATCCTTCAAGCGGTATATTTAATATTCAATGGAACAAGGCAGCTAGTTTCAATTACAATATATATGACGTAAGTGGAAAAATTATTGCATCCAAGGCTAAAAACTCAGGAACCCAACATCAGATAGACTTAACAGGAATATCACAAGGAATGTATTTTATACAGATCAATTCTAATGAAGAAACTACAACAAAAAAAATATTGATTAAATAAACGACAGCCCATCAGTTTATTTTTTTAGAAAAGGTTTTTCTCAGGAAAAACCTTTTTGCATTTAAATATCTAGTATACTCTAGATTAGTTATACTTTACTTAACATATAAAAAAATGTTAATCGATATTTTAGTACTTCAATTTAAGACACAATCAAAACTAAATATCAATTATGAAATTTAAATCCTCATTACTTATAGTCGGCGCTGCTATTATTGCTTCGGTTGCTTGTAAGGATAATCAAGCGACTGATACAGCAAATCAACCTGGATTAGACCTAGGTTACATGGATACTACAGTATCTCCTAAGGACGACTTCTACCGTTATGTAAATGGAGTCTGGATAGACTCAACAGAAATCCCTGCAGATCAAACTGTATGGGGTGGATTCAACAAATTAAGAAAAGATACAGATGCAGATGTTCTAGCTATTCTTGATAAAGCTATGAATGATAAAAACCTAGATCCCGATTCTGATCAGGCAAAGGCTGTGTATGTTTATCAAAGCATGATGGATAACGAGTCTAGAAACAAAGCTGGTTACCAGCCGTTAGTTCCATATTTAGAAAAAATTGATAACATTAAAAATCTAGATGAGTTACTAGAAGTATGTGCCTCATTAAGAACTAAAGGATTAAATGCATTCTTTGGAGTCTACGTAGGACCAGATGCTATGAATACTGAAATGAATGTAGCTCAATTAGGCAATGGTTCTCTAGGAATGGCAAGAGAGTATTATGTAGGTGAAGATGAAGACAGTAAAGAAAAACTTGCCAAATATGAAGCGCACGTCACTAGAATGTTAGGAATGATAGGGATGGAAAATGCTGCTCAAACTGCAAGTGAGATTGTAGCGTTTGAAAAAGCGATGGCACAACCTAGACTGGATAAGGTAACTAGAAGAGACCCTCGTAAAACCTATAATCCTATGAGTGTTGACGATCTACAAAAAATTGCACCTGCCATTAATTGGAAATCCTATTTTAAAGATGCAGGAATGAAGGACTTTGATAACCTAATTGTTAGTCAGCCAGACTACATAAAGGCATTAAATACTATGTGGAAACCGTCTAATCTAGACGTTATGAAAAAGTATATGAAATGGAGCATGTTAGACAGCTCTGCCAGTATGCTTTCTACTGATTTAGAAGATGCAAACTTTGATTTTTATAGTAAAACCATGCGCGGTGCAAAAGAGCAAAAGCCTCAAAATGAAAGAGCCCTAGCTGCAGTTAATGGAACACTAGGAGAAGCTCTAGGACAACTTTATGTAGATGAGAAATTCCCGCCTGAAGCAAAAGCAAAAGAAATGATCGAATACGTAAAAAAAGCTTATGAAGTTCGTATCAACGGTCTAGAGTGGATGAGTCCAGAAACAAAAACCAAAGCCATTGAGAAATTAAACGGCATGACTATTAAAATAGGTTATCCAGATGAATGGAAAGACTATTCTGAAATGGAGATAAAAAGCCCTAAAGACGGTGGAACCTTATTTGATAACATGCTAGCAGTACAAGAGTACAACTATAAAGATAATATGAGTAAATTAGGAGAAAAAGTGGACAAAAAAGAATGGTTCATGTCTCCTCAAACGGTAAATGCATATTACAATCCATATTATAACGAGATCGTATTTCCTGCCGCTATTCTACAACCACCTTTTTACAATTATGAAGCAGATCCTGCAATCAACTTTGGTGGTATGGGTGCAGTTATAGGACACGAGATCTCTCACGGATTTGATGATCAAGGTGCAAAATTTGCCGCAAACGGTAATATGACTAACTGGTGGACAGATAGCGATAAGGAGCAATTTGAAGCATTAGGAAAAGATCTTGCTGCACAGTATGATGCTATAGAGGTGTTACCTGGTATCAATATAAACGGTTCCTACACCTTAGGTGAAAATATCGGTGATTTAGGTGGTGTAAACGCAGCTTATGACGCTTTAAATATGTGGTTAGAAGATAAAGGTGAGGTTGGTAAAATTAATGACTTTACACAACAACAACGATTCTTTTTAAGTTGGGCAACCGTATGGCGTACTAAAATGAGAGATGAAGCGCTTAAACAGCGCATAAAAGGAGATACCCATTCACCAGGTATGTATAGAGGTTATGTACCTCTTCAAAATATAGAAGCCTTTTATCAAGCCTTTGATATAAAAGAAGCTGATGGTATGTATGTTAAACCAGAAGATAGAGTATTGATCTGGTAAAATAAACAATAAATTATATTAAGGCTTTCTTAACAGAAGGCCTTTTTTTATGCTTAAAAAGT
>CAZBCH010000068.1:0-3777 GCA_964490235.1 uncultured Flavobacteriaceae bacterium
ATCTTCATACATACTAAAACAAATTCCATGTTGACCATTTTTTAATGTGTCCAGCCAGAGTTGCTTTAACTCTTTATCATTAAAATTATCTAGAACAATACCATCTGATTGGGTATGTTGCGCTCTATTTGATTGTAAAAATTGTTCTTTTCTGAATGACATGTTAGTATTTTAGTTTTTCGTTTTTATCCCAAAGACCCCATCGGGCTCCTAATTCTCCCTCTTGACGAACTTTCCATGATTCATCAAAGGATGAGAAGTAAAAGATGTCTACACCTTTCTCTTTTGCCCAACTGATGACATTAATAAAGTACTTCATTGCATTTTCTATAGATGGTACTGCATTCTTGTTGTTTTCACCTTCATTAGGCCAGCCTGTTTCAGTAATAATTACCTTTTTACTTCCGGCTATATTTATAACCACATTGTGCATTTCGTTTAGGTATGCAGTTGCGTTATCAATCCCACAACCTTCCCAGAAGGGATAACAGTTCACTAAAATGACATCACATGCATCACTTAGCTCTGGTTTTTCTACATACTGATAATATGCATCTACATAACCCACTGGAACATCTGGCATAGCATCCTTAAATTGCTTGATATATCCTAACAATTCTTCTAGAGAAAGTTCACCTCTTAATAAAACCTCGTTACCTATAACCGCGATATCCACCATTCCTTTTTGAGCTTGAGTGATCAAACTTTTTATCTCTAGGTCGTTTTGAGCTTTGTTACCACTTATCCACGCTCCTACCATGGTTTTAAGACCTTTAGATCGTGCAGATAATGGAATTAATTCATTTCCTTTTGTAGTAGAAAAGGATCTGATCCATTTTACATAAGGAGTTATTACAGCCATTCTTTGATCTATTTGTGTTCCTGACAATTGATCTTTTACATCTTGATGTTCTTTATAAGGACTGAAACATATACCATGTAGACCAGCGTTTAGAGTTGTTTTAAATCGAGCACTTAGTTCTAAAGAAGTGATTTGAGGATCTAAGTCAGTAGGGTATTTATTTTCTTTAAGAGCTGCAAGAGACACCAGCTTATCAAGTGCATAATATGATGAGCTTATAGGTTTTGTTTTAACACTTTTTCTATCGGCAAGCTGTGCACCTATTTTGAGTGCCTTTGCTTCGGTCAAGGAATAGTTGCGCATGATCCACATTGCAGCTAGAGTACCTGCAATAGGAAGTCCTGAATAAAACAATCTGATTCCCGTGATGGACTCTTCTGTATTAACGGTGTCAGGTACAAAACCTACTAATGCCATAATTGCACCAGTAAGTAAACCTGCAATAGCAAAGCCAAATTTAACCATCCACCAATAAATAGCTCCAAAAACACCTTCACGTCTTTTTCCTGTATTTAACTCATCAACATCGATAACATCTGATGTCATTGACATCATTAGGGTAAATAAACTACCTATACCAAAAGAGAAGAATGGTAAGGCAAACAAAAACATATATGGTTTACCAGGTATAAATAAAAACCATAGCATTATATAACCTATAATAGATATTCCTTGTGACCATAGGAAGGCATTTTTCTTACCCATAGTTTTGGACATTTTGGCAACGATAGGAATAACTAAGAATGTTGTTACTAAAGCACCAATGCTCCCTAAAAGTGTAGGCCATATTCCAGCCGCAGCTGCATCTCCATTAAATAGATAGTATACAACTATAAAAAAAGAGAAACCGGCAACGGTATTGAATGCGTTAAAAATTAAAAAAGTAGAAAAACATAATTTTTTAAAATCATCAATTTTAAATGCTTCTTTAAAATTCTCAACAATTTGACTTAAACTTCCTCCTATTGTTTTGAGAGTGAGTGGCGCTAGACTTTCATCTTGTAAAGTAGATTTACTTGTAATAAAAAAAGCAGGAATCATGGCAAGAATGGCACAGATTACACCTACCCAAATCGCTATAGTTCTTGTAGCAACCGCACCGTTTTCAAACCAGTCTGGATCATACATGATAACCCAAAACCATGGAGCAATTACCCAAGCCCATTGACCTATCCATTGTGCTACTGCCATAATATTTGTACGTTCATGAAAATCATCACTCATTTCATATCCCATAGCAACATATGGAACACTAAAAATGGTTAAGCCTAAATAAAATACTAGCGACCATAACAAGAAATAAGTGAAGTTATAAGTTAAACTATCAACTTCATAAAGTTGCCACATTAAACTGAAAGATATTCCCATCATTACCGCACCTATCAATACGTATTGTCTACGTCTACCCCAAACTGATCTGGTATTATCAGAAATAAAGCCCATTATAGGGTCTGTAATCGAATCAAAAATTCTTGGTAAGAAGAACAAAACTCCCCACATCCAAGTAGGAAATCCTAAGTTTTGTACTAGAACTACCATAAAAATACCTAATGCTGCAGGAAACATCTGATTTGCTAGCATTCCTAAACCAAATGCTACTTTTTGACCAAAAGCTACTTTAGAAGTGTTCGACATAATTTTAGTTTTGATTAGGAATTATAACTGTTTGTAAGCTTTGTGGACCTAGATGGATGTTGATCTCGCTTTCGCGAAAGCGTAAGGAATAACTTTTATCTTCTTCTCCTTCATTAAAAACAACTATAGCAATAGTTCCATCTGGATTTTTTGCCGCAGTTACCATAAGATCTTTATCTGTATTACTGGCTTCTATAACTTGAGCACCAGGACGAATAAATTTGCTAAAATGGGCCATGGTGTAATAAAGAGGTGTAAAATAAACCTGATCACTTTTTGGGTCTACAATAACAGGAGCTGCACACCAGTTTTCAAACCAGTTAGGACCGCCTTGTTTGTCTAATACCATGTTCCAGTCTACCCAGCCATCTACCCAATTATTCATACAGCCTATAATATCACGAGCATAACGATTTACTGGTGCATACTTAGGATGTAAGTGTTTATCTTTTTCACTAGCCCAATCCCAGCCCCAATCTGTTGCTTCTTTAGACCAATACCATTTATCATCTTTCCAGGCTGGCACTTCAGAATCTACACATCCTTCTGTCTCGATTAAGTATTTATCTGGTGCTTTATGGTGAGCATATTGTAATTCTTCTGGAAAATAATCGTAGGTACTTTCATACCAGTGAATTGCCGTCCCGTCAAAATATTTTGAGGAAGCCTCATCCCTATACATCTCATCTACCCATTCCCTAAGTCCTGCTCTATTCTGATCATAGCCTAAAATTATTTTATCTCCATGGCCATCAGCTTCTAATTTAGGACCTAGATGAAATTCAACAAAATCTGTCATCTCTTTGGGTGTATAATGCATACTTTCCCAATTATTACCATTTCCATGAGGCTCATTTTCTACGGTAAAACCCCAAATAGGAATACCTTCTGCCTCATAGGCGTCTATATATTTAGAAAAGAATAACGCCCAAGTATCATAATATTTAGGTAATAATTTACCTCCTACCCAATCGTTATTATCTTTCATCCAAGGAGCTGCCGTCCATGGTGAGGCAAAAATTTCAAAACCATCTTCTGAGGCTGCCATGGCATCTTTAATCATAGGAATTAAATCTTCACGATCTTCTTCTACAGTAAAGTGCTCTAAATTCACATCGTCTTCAACAGGAGAATAAGAATATTGAGATAATGAAAAATCACAGCTATTCATGTGTGTGCGTGTAAGAGAGTAATTTGCTCCTGCTCTAGAGAAATAAGCGTTGATAATTGTGTCTCTATTCTTTTTGCTCAATCGATTAAGTAAATAGGCAGAAGATTCT
>CAZBCH010000069.1:0-15911 GCA_964490235.1 uncultured Flavobacteriaceae bacterium
CCGGGAATAGCTCTAGCTTTTTTATTTACAGGGCTTAAAGATTCAAATGTACTTCTTCTAGGTGCTTTAATCAGTGGTTTTATAGGAACCGTCTGGATACGTGGGATTGTGACTAAAACACACTTAAAAACTGATACGGCATTAGGACTGATTTTGAGTTTGTTTTTTGGTTTTGGCGAGTTGGTTTTAAGTTATTTGAAAAAACAACCAGATGCAAATCAAGCTGGACTCGATAAATATTTATTTGGTCAGGCAGCAACTTTGGTAGAAAGTGATGTTCTCGTGATGATCATTGTAACTGGTGTTAGTCTTGCTGTAATGCTATTATTTTGGAAAGAATTTAAGCTGTTACTGTTTGATAAGAATTATGCCATGACTTTGGGTTTTAATACACGATTTATTGATGGATTGATTAGTTTCTTCATTGTGCTTGCTATCGTGATAGGCTTACAAACCGTAGGTGTGGTGTTGATGAGTGCGATGCTACTTGCTCCAGCTGCTGCTGCTAGGCAGTGGACCAATAGTTTAAGAACTATGGTGATTCTTGCAGCAATTTTTGGTGCGTTCTCTGGAGTTTTTGGAACTGCGATAAGTGCTAGTTATAACAATCTTTCTACAGGACCAGTTATTGTTCTTGTTGCAGCGGTTTTTGTAATAGTATCTTTTGTTTTTTCTCCTGGAAGAGGTATCCTATTCAAGCAAATTCGACTAATTAGAAACCGTCGTGATCTAGAGCTTAAAAAGACTTTATACTTTATGTACGGAATCGTAGAAAAGCACCAGGATATAACAAGACCGCACTCGATAAGAATTCTTAACGGATTTCAAGGTTTTACTAAAGGAACCTTGAGTGCACTTGCAGATAAAAATTGGATTACGATACAAGGTCAAGATTGGGCACTAACGGAAGAAGGTTTTGAAACTGCTGAAAATTTATACAACAATAATATACCTGAATCATGAATAGTGAGTTAGCCATTATATTGATCGCGTGTCTTACTTCGGTCGCTTGTGCGATTCCAGGAGTGTTTCTTGTGTTGCGTAAAATGGCGTTGATTAGTGATGCGATAAGTCACTCTATTTTGCCTGGGATTGTGATCGGTTTTTTTATTACCGAAGATCTTGCATCACCATGGCTGATTCTACTTGCGGCTTTTAGTGGGATTATTACCGTAGTTCTCGTAGAAGCGATTCAAAAAACAGGATTGGTAAAAGAAGATACAGCTATAGGTCTTGTTTTTCCGGCATTATTTAGCATAGGAGTTTTATTGATTGCTATTTATGCAAATGATATTCATCTAGATACAGATGCAGTCCTTGTAGGAAGATTGGAATATGCTGCCTTTGACAAATTGATGATTGATGGAGTGAGTTATGGCGCAAAGAGTTTGTGGACGATTTCGGCTGTATTGTTGCTTACAATTATCTTACTTTTTGCTTTCTACAAAGAATTAAAATTAAGCACTTTTGATATAGGGTTATCATCTGCTCTTGGTTTTTCTCCTGTGATCATGCATTATGGATTAATGAGTATCGCATCGGTAACTACGGTAGTTTCTTTTGATGCAGTAGGAGCGATACTAGTCGTTGCTTTAATGATTGCACCAGCGGCGGCAGCTTATTTGCTGACTACAGATTTAAAGAAAATGATCTTACTGTCTGTTTTATTTGGAATAATGAGTGCGGTAGGAGGTTATTATTTTGCTGCTTGGTTAGATGCATCAATCAGCGGATCGATTACTACGGTTTTAGGTTTGATATTTTTAGTAGTTTATTTATTTGCACCTTCAAAAGGGTTGATTGCTGTTTTATTTAAACAGAAAAGGCAACGTACTGAGGTTTCTTTATTAACCTTATTATTGCATTTAAATAATCATGATAGCAAAGAAGAACGTAGAGTAACACATTTACAAGAACACATCAACTGGGGCAAAGTACGTGCACAAACGGTTCTTGACCTTGCCGAAAAAAACAATATGATTCTTATTCAAAATCAAGTTGTCTCCTTAACACAGAAAGGCCTCGAGTCTTCTGAAAAAGCGCTAGCTTATATCATAACCAATAAAGACGAGAAGATCGAAGATATGAAAGACGACTTCTTTTTGTTTAGAGGTTGATTTGTTAAAACATCATAAGGGGCGGAATTAATTCCGCCCCTTATGATGATGAAATGATCAAAGATCATTTTAACCCTTTAAAATTAAAGGTCAATCAAATTTCAAATTCATCTACGATAGTATGATTTGCATGATGTGATTTTTGGTTTTGAATATAACTCGCAATTTTAGGAACTTCCCGAGGGCTTACTGTAAACAATCCATAACCTCTTTGCCATGAAAAACGTTCCAGAAAATCATAATTTTCATTGAGCCATCTAGAACTAGAACCTTTGATATCTTTCAATGTTTTGGATATAGAAACTAGCGGATTTACATGTATTAATAAATGGACATGATCTTCCATTCCGTTAATCATGATAGGATCGCATTTTATCTCTGTACATTTATTCCATAACATTTTATATAGAGAAGGCTGAATTTCTTTTTTCAAAACAGGTTCTCTGTATTTAACAGCAAACACAATGTGGTAATAGGCATGTATATTGTTGCGGGACATGTTTTAAAAATAACCAATTTTAATCACGATTGCAATACATCATAAGGGGCGGAATTAATTCCGCCCCTTATGATGATGAACTGATCTTTGATCCTTTTTTACCACAATACTTTTTAGAACCAATGGTAAAGGTGTCAAAATTCCAAAAACCAGTATGGAGGTAATTATGTCGATATTCAAAATTTTAACTATGCCGAAATAAACTATTGTAAAGATGATAAACCACAGAATAAATTTTAGGCCGCTGGCAATATATCTTTTATTATTCTTATAATCATGATAGTATGCTATTACAATGAAAAGAAATACCGGAGAAACAAGCAAAGGTAAAAACTGAAATAAAAAGGAATTCATATTAATGATAAAACATAAATATCGGATTTATTAATTCAGTTGAGCACAAAAAAAAGCGGAAATAAATTCCGCCTCTTGTGATATGTTATAAAATTTATTAAACTACTAAAACTCGGCTTTACGCTTTTCTAGAAATGCAGTAGTTCCTTCTATAAATTCTTCTGTACCAAAACAAGAACCAAAATTATCAATTTCTACTTGATAACCATCTGTTCCGTCTACAAAACCAGAATTAACAGCATCAATCGCAGCGCTTATAGCCATCGGACTGTTCTTCATAATTTTGCGAGCAAGCTCTTCACAAGTAGGAATTAATTCCTCTAATGTAACTACATGATTTACTAATCCGTATTCATGTGCTGTACCTGCATTAATCATTCCTGCCGTCATGATCATTTCCATGGCACGACCTTTTCCGACAAGTTGAGGTAATCGTTGCGTGCCTCCATAACCTGGTATCACACCTAATGAAACTTCTGGCAATCCTAATTTAGCATTTCCGCTTGCTACTCTAAAATGTGCCGCCATCGCAAGTTCAAGTCCACCACCTAAAGCAAAACCGTTTACTGCCGCAATTACAGGTGTAGAACAATTCTCGATAGCATCAAAAAGAGATTCTTGTCCTTTTCCAGCAAGTCTTTTACCTTCTTCTGGAGAGAAATCTGCAAATTCAGAAATGTCAGCACCAGCGACAAAAGCTTTCTCGCCACTACCAGTCAGAATAATTACTCGAGTGTCCACATCTTCTTCTGCAGAAGATATTGCTTGACTTAATTCTTCAATGGTTTCTTTGTTGAGTGCATTGAGCTTGTTAGGTCTATTAATAGTTATTGTAGTTATTTTATTTTCGGTAGTTACTAGTATATTATTCATAATGGATGTTTTGATGATTGAAACAAAAATAGAGCAAAATTTATAGTACAATGACAACTTAAGGTTAAACCCATTCTATACAGATATCGCCATGGTTGCAATCGAGATTTTAATATCAGGATTTTTATGAAGTTCTTTAGCACAAAGAGACAGCGTTGTTCCGGTAGTGATCACATCATCTACTAGCAGCACATGTGTTCCTGGCTCTATTTTCTCAACAAGATCGTAAGGTGATTGCCTTTCATCACTACGTTTCACTTGTCCTAATTGAGCTTGATTTATAGTGTTAAGCTTTTTGATGAGTACGCTTTCGCGAAAGCGAGAACCCAAAACTGCTGCTAGTTCTTTTCCAAAACCGTCTACTTGATTATAGCCTCTTTTTGCGCGCCTTTTAGGATGCACAGGAACTGGAATCACCAGATCAATATCTTGAAAAGCTGGATCGTTTTGAAGCTCGGCAGCCATCCATTTCCCTAATAAAGAACTTACTTCTTCATGACCACGGTATTTCAAATGATGGATTAATTGCTGTACCACACCTATTTTCTCGTAATAAAAAAGGCTTGTTGCAGTTTCCACATTTACTCTTGCAAAGAAGAGTTCTTTCACTTTATCGTCTTTATCAAGATGCGTCAAAGCCATCGGGATTTCACTCCTGCAAGTGGTACAAATGATCTGTTCGCCAGTCGTTAAGCTGCGATCACATCCCATACATACTTCAGGAAAGAATAAGTTAATAAAATCAGAAATCCACAATGACACAAATTATTTTTTAGATTCGCACGTTATAAAGATAAACAACCTACTATGGCACAGCAAAAAGACAACCGTTTTCTCAAAATATTATTAGCGATATTTTTAATTGGTTTGATAGGCGTAAGCGTCTGGTCTTATAATACTTTTCAAGAGAATGAAGATATTAAGACTGCTTTAAATGAAGAGAAACTTAAAATTCAAGAAGATCTAAAAAACATTGAAGCAGACTATACTCTAGAAATTGAAAAAGGCAACGCACTAAGTGCAGATATCACAGAAGCTCGAGATCGCATTACCAGACTAGTTGATAGCGTGAGCAGGCTAGAAGGTGATGTAAAAGTGCTTTCTAGATTAAGAACCCAATTAAATACCATTAAAAAGGAACGCGATCTACTTCAGGATCGCATCAACACGCTTGAAGTAATCAACGAGAATCTTACAATGGTTAATGACAGTACGCTTGCGGCTTTGAATACTGAAATCATAAAAAATCAGAATCAAAACTCTACCATTGCAAACTTAAATTCTAATATGGCAAGAGCGGCAACGCTCATTCCTACTAACTTTAAACCAGTAGGAGTAATCATTAGAAACTCTGGTGCTCACAAAGAACATGATAAAGCAAGACGTGTAGACGATATTAAGGTATGCTTTACACTTCCAGAAAATCCATTAGCAACTACAGGTGTAAATTCTTTTTACCTTCAGGTCATCAATCCAGAAAATAACGTTTTGGGAGCCAATAAAACTAAGGATTTTGATGGACAAAAGTTGACTTATTCTAAACTCGTACAATTCAATTACAAGTCTAAAGAATTAGACCTTTGCGAGCTAGTCAACGCAAATGAAGATCAAATTGTAAGTGGCCGCTATAGAGTAAATTTGTACAATGGACCTATAAGGGTAAGTAGTAGTGAAATAACGTTGAGGTGATAAGTTGGTTTTATTTTTTTTAAAGGTGTGGTAATAATGTCACGCCTTTTTTTGTTTTTCTTACTTACAATTTGAGTTAGAGACAATATTGAATTTCTTACTTTTGACTTAATGATTTTAGAAAAAAAAGTAATCGTTGTATTACCAGCATATAATGCTGAAAAGACGCTTGAACAAACCTACAATGAAATTCCATTTGATATAGTTGATGATGTGATTTTGGTCGATGATTTTAGCACAGATGGAACAAGTGATCTTGCAAATCAATTAGGTATCAAACATGTAATACGTCATGATATCAATAAAGGTTACGGTGCAAATCAAAAGTCTTGTTACCGCAAAGCACTAGAATTGGGAGCAGATATTATTATCATGTTACATCCAGATTATCAATACACACCTAAATTGATTCATTCTATGGGATATCTGATTGCGAATGATGTATATAAAGTGGTGTTAGGGTCAAGAATTTTAGGAAAAGGAGCTCTAAATGGTGGAATGCCAGTGTACAAATACATTGCAAATAGATTTCTTACTGCTTTTCAAAATATTTTAATGAATCAAAAATTAGCAGAGTATCATACCGGTTATCGTGCATTTTCTAGCGAAATATTTAAAGATATAGACATCAATAAAAATTCAGATGATTTTGTTTTTGATAATCAAATGCTGGCTCAAATTTGTATGGCAAATTATGAAATAGCAGAGATTACTTGTCCAACCAAATACTTTGAAGAGGCATCTTCTATAAATTTTGCAAGAAGCACAAAATATGGATTTGGAGTTTTGGCGACATCTATTCAGTATTTCTTGCACCGAAAAATGGGAATAAAAGCGGTGATTTTCAGTAAATAATATGTTATGAATAATCTTAAATACTCCTTTTTTTTTTACGCAATTACCATAATATTTATACTATTTATTTTCTTTTATACGTCTCAAAATGCGTTTTTTTGGGATACAGTTCAATTAGGGTCTCTCCATGCCACTTTCTATTTTGATAATAACTTTGATTCCCTTCTTTTACCAGACAGAATGGATAGTGGTCACATTCCTTCCTTTGGAATGTACATTGCATTTTTCTGGAAATTATTTGGTCGAACGTTATTAGTCAGTCATCTGGCAATGTTGCCCTTTGTTTTACTTTTACTATGGCAAACACATAAATTAGTAAGTTACTTTTTTGAAGGACAATTGAGAGGAATTGCGTTTCTCCTAATTTTACTGGACACATGCTTATTGGGACAGTTAACATTGGTAAGTCCAGACGTTATTTTAATAGCTGTTTTCTTAATGGCATTTAATGCTATACTTAGAAACAAAAAATTACTAATCACTATTGCTATTATTCTACTTTTTTTAACCTCCATGAGAGGAATGATGGTTAGTTTCTGCTTGCTTTTTCTTGATTTGTGGTTGAATGTAAAATATAGTGGTCGATTTACTGGAATCTTTAAAAAACTATTCATAAGAAGTATTATTTATATTCCAGCTCTTACGTTGTTTATAGTATTCAGTTATTTACATTATTCTCATAAAGGTTGGATAGGTTATCACGATAATTCCCCATGGGCAAGTTCTTTTCAACGCGTCGATTTTAGAGGTTTCTTAAAAAATATTGTTATCTATGGTTGGAGATTACTAGACTTTGGTAGAGTTATTCCAGTTTTGTTATTTTTCATTTTAGGTTATTTTTCACTGAAAAGGCATTGTAAAAACACTAATACTAGAATACTGGTTGTCGCGAGCCTAATATTTATTCTCATGTTTCCTATGAACATGCTCTGGGCATCTGGATTGCTTTTGCATAGGTATTTATTACCTATCAGTATATTGATATCTATAACTTCATTATACTTTTTAATAGATTCTTCTTTTTCCAAAAGAATTAAAACTATTTTATTAGCGCTATGGTTAGGTGTTCTAGTAACAGGTAACTTTTGGATTTATCCAGATAAAATTGCTCAAGGCTGGGATGCTACACTTGCTCATTTACCTTATTATGATATGCAAAAGCAAGCAGTAGAGTATTTAGACAGAAATAATATTGATTTAGACAAAGTAGAAACTTTTTTTCCTAGTCATGGAACTATTGACGCCTTTCAACTTAATAATGATTATCGGATAATTGATGGTTTTGAGGGAAAGAGAGAATATGTGATATATTCTAACATCAACAATGTCTCTGATGAAGAATATGACTTTCTTCATTCTTCGGATTTCACGGTGGTAAAATCGATAGAAAACAAAGGTGTTTTTCTAAGAATCTTTAAGAAAAATACGGACTAAAAAAGTTGATATTTCAATCTAGCTTTCGCGAAAGCGAAATACATAAAATTTGCGCTAGCATTCCATCGCTTTTTCTATTTTTGCAGCTATGGCAAATAACGATCAAGATCAGTTTAAAAAAGTACTCTCTCATGCAAAAGAGTACGGATATGTGTTTCAATCTAGTGAAATCTACGACGGTTTAAGTGCTGTTTATGATTATGGACAGAATGGAGTCGAGTTAAAGAAAAACATCAGAGAATATTGGTGGCAAGCGATGACACAGCTCAATCAAGATATCGTAGGAATAGATACAGCGATTTTTATGCATCCTACCGTATGGAAAGCTTCTGGTCACGTAGATGCTTTTAATGATCCTTTAATTGATAATAAAGATTCTAAAAAACGCTACAGAGCTGATGTACTGGTAGAAGATTATTGCGAGAAATACCTTCAAAAAGCCAATAAAGAGATAGCAAAAGCGGCAAAACGCTTTGGCGATGATTTTGATGCTAAAATGTATGCAGAGACTAATCCGCGTGTGATGGGTTACATGAAAAAAGCTACTGAGCCTACTGCAAGGCTGGCACAGTTGTTAGAGAAGGAAGATCTAGCAGGTGTTAAAGCGTTGATAGAAGAACTAGAAATTGCCGATCCTGATACAGGTTCTAAAAACTGGACTGATGTGCGTCAGTTCAATTTAATGTTTGGTACAAAAATAGGCGCTAGTGCAGATACTGCTACAGAGTTGTTTTTAAGACCAGAAACCGCACAAGGTATTTTTGTGAACTTCTTAAACGTTCAAAAATCTGGTCGTATGAAGATTCCTTTTGGAATCGCGCAAACTGGTAAGGCTTTTAGAAACGAGATCGTTGCGAGACAATTTATCTTCAGACAGCGTGAGTTTGAACAGATGGAAATGCAATACTTTGTCAAGCCAGGAACCGAATTAGAGTGGTTTGAAATATGGAAAGAGAAGCGCATGGCGTGGCACAAGTCTCTAGGTATGGGCGATGAGAATTATCGTTTTCACGATCATGAAAAACTAGCACACTATGCAAATGCGGCCACAGATATAGAGTTTAATTTTCCTTTTGGCTTCAAAGAATTAGAAGGAATTCACTCGCGTACAGATTTTGACCTGAAAGCGCATGAAGAATACAGTGGTAAAAAATTACAATTCTTTGACCATGAAGATAATAAAAACTATGTTCCTTATGTGCTAGAAACTTCTATTGGTCTGGATAGAATGTTTCTTGCAGTTTTTTCTAACTCTTTGGTAGATGAGAAATTAGAAAATGGCGGTGAGCGCACGGTATTAAAATTACCTGCGGTTCTTGCTCCCGTTAAAGCAGCTATTTTACCTCTTTTAAAGAAAGATGGTCTTCCAGAAATAGCAAATGAGATTGTAGATGAGTTAAAATGGTCTATGAATGTGGCTTATGAAGAAAAAGACTCTATAGGAAAACGTTATGCTCGTCATGATTTAAATGGTACACCATATTGTGTAACGGTAGACCACGATACAAAAGAAGATCATGCAGTAACGGTAAGAGATCGCGATACAATGAGTCAGGAACGTGTTGCTATTAAAGACTTGAAAAACTATCTAGAATCTCGCGTGAGTATGGCTACGTGGTTAAAGAAGATTTAGCTCCAACTCAAATTTTAAAACTAACAAGCTAAGTATTGTCTTGGCTTGTTTGGTTGATACCTGAGAAATTAGAAATTAGTTTTCTATATAGAATCGAGGCTTTATTTAGACAATGCCAACACAGATAGTTGGCATGTCAGATCTGTCCAGCATCTATTATCTTTTATTATTTGAAAAATTAATAGTTTAACCATTCGACTTTTCTTTTTAACTGGACCAAAAGACACTATTAAGCACTTCTATTTTAAGTCAAATTCACTTTCAAGTTCAAATTCAAGTTCTATCTTTTTCCTAACTTAGCCCGATGAATTGGTTAGACATTATTATCTGTATTGTTTTATTAATAGGATTATATAAAGGTTATTTAAATGGTTTCTTTGTAGAATTAACTTCATTAATAGCTTTAATTGCTGCTATTTATGGATCTATCTATTTCTCTAATTTTGCTGGCGACTGGTTGCGAGAACAAGTGCAATGGGATGATGTATATATTACCATCGCTAGTTTTATCATCACTTTTTTAGTAATCATTTTTGTAATCACTTATGTAGGAAAGTTAATCACTAGGGTTGTAAAAACAGTACAGTTAAGTTTTATCAATAAATTAGCCGGTGCGGCTTTTGGACTGGTTAAAATGGCATTTTTGGCTAGTGTGATATTAATGTTTGTAAATTCTGCTAGTGGAGAATTTGATATTGTTTCTACTGAAACTAAGGATAGCAGTATCGTTTTTGAACACATAGAACCTCTCGCTCCATTTCTTTTACCAAAAATTCTTGAAGAGGCAGATAGAGTTGATAGAAGATTGCGCGGTGATGATCGAGTGGATGAAGATCTGGAAGAAGACCTACAAGAGCCTCAAGATTCTACTACTATTATAAGCAATTTTTAATCTCTTTTCTTAGTTTATAATAGAGCTTCCTAAAATTTTGAGGATCTCGCTTTCGCGAAAGCGGAATTACAAACACTTGTAAATCAATGATATAAGATTTTGGCATCATTTTCGTAATTCTAGTTATAACTTTTAAATACTACAATTATGAGAGCAATAACTACTTTTTTAGGATCTGCACTTCTCGCTTTAAATTTAACGAGTTGTGATACAGAAATTGTGATAGGTGATGGCTATGCTGGACCTACACTGAATGAGGTACTTGCTTCTAATGAAGTATGGTACGTAGATTTAAACAATACGCAAGGTGTTCCTGATGTGCCGTTCATGACGCAGGCATTTACCTTAAGCTTTGATTTTGGAACTTTGTACGCAAATAATAATCTGGTAGGTGTAGGAAGTGCTGGAGCTGGATTAGGAATAGATGTAGGTGCTTATGAAACTTCAGGCAGCCGTCTATCTATTATTCACGATATAGATGGTCTTTATGATTTTGAAGTAGTTGTAAGAGAATTTAATCGAATAGAATTAAGAGAGTTATATAGCAACACGATTTATTATCTAGATGGTTACGATAGAAATAACTTTGATTATGACCAGTTGTTTTATGATAATATACAATACTTTTTGCAGGAATATCAAGCATGGGAAAAAGTATATACAAGTCAGTTAGGTGCGCTTAATGAATTTGATCAAGAAAATTATTTGAGGTTCTTTCCAGGAAATAATCAAGATATTTTTGAAAGTTCTACAGATAGAAACGGACTAAATGCAGGAAGCATATTCTGGGATTTCTCAGGAGTGTATCAAGTACAAGATCAGACACCTGGAAGTATTAACAAGCAATTAACGTTGGGTTATGATTTTTTAGGGAACGATTATTTCGATCTTTACATCGTGAATGATAGCACTATAGAATTGTATCATTTAGATAGTGGTACAATCTATAGATTTAAAGGACGTGGTTTTATACAATTAAAAAATAAAAACGGCGTTAATAGTAAAAAAGACAGAATGCTCGATTATAAAAGAGCTCAAAAATAAAAAAATGTCGATTGAAATCGATGAATGATTTGGTTGGTTGGAAACCGTCTGTGTAGCAGTCTTTGTTAACAGGCGGTTTTTTTATTCAATTCTCTCAAATTTTTATTATTTAAACTGGTCTATAACCTTTACGTGTCTTCACACCTATCAATCGCATTTCTTCTTTTAAAACAGATACTTGATCTTTTAACTCTTTCCTACTTTGCTGAGGAGCATTTCCTATACGTCCGTAACGAGTAACGATATCAAAACCGTCCACAGCTATTTCCCAAAACTTATTACTGGAACCTTCTGTAAATTCATAACGTTTGAAGGTTAGATCGTCTTTAGAAATTTGTTGTATTTCGGTTTCTAGGGTAGAGGAAGCAGTTTCTTTTATTTTTTCGGTTTCTTTAATTGATGAATCTTCAGAAGTTTCTTCGGTTTCAATTGGTAATTCTGTTTCAGGTTCAATTTTGATTTCAGGTTCTATTTTCTCTTCTTTACCTTCTAGCTTTTGCATGATCTTTTCCGTCACACGTTCTGGTTGTTCTAGCCAGTCTTTACTATACACGTGTTGTAATTTCCAGCCAAATGCTTTTAAAACACTAGGTTTCTGGCAGTATTGTTCTAGAATATCATCAGTACGGTAATGATTTGATCGATCTATTAAAATGGCAAGTAAGTAAGAAGAGGAATCACGTTGTCTTACAGCAAGGTCGCATTTAAAATGAGATTGCCCTACTGCATCATCTACTTGATAACCTTTTTCTTCTAATAAGGTAGTAAGCTGCTTAATTATAGGCAATCGCTTTATTATTTCCTCCTCATCCTCATTTAAATGCAAACTATCTAGAACAGAATTTGCAGCGGCAAGTTGCCCGTCAGAAATGCTTTTGGCATACTTTAAAAAGCGCTTGAAATAGTTAGCTCCTTCATTGTAATCGTTTTTAATATGTTCTGATTGAATAGAAGAAACTACTATCATGTTTTGTTTTGCTCTAGAGAAAATTACATTGAGTCTTTTCTCTCCACCACGTCTATTAATAGGACCAAAATTCATGAACATTTTGCCTTTGTTATTAAAACCATAGCATATACTCATGATGATGATATCTCTTTCATCTCCTTGAACGTTTTCAAGATTTTTCACAAATAGACCTATAAATTGATCTTCTTCTGTACGCTGGAATTCTTCTTCTAGCAATCGTCCAAAATGAGGGTCTTCTATGGCAAGTTGTTCCAGTTCTTCTTCTATAACACCTTGCTGCGCCATAGAAAAAGCTACTATCCCAATACTTTTTTTAATGTCATTCATCAAAAAGATGCGTACAAGATTTGCAATGTATGCAGCTTCATCTTTATTAGTACGTTTATGATATACAGCATTTTCTAGATAATGAAAACTGATGCTTCTGTTCAAAATATCTATAGGATCAATTTCTTGATCGGGATCTACAATAGGTGGTAATGGATCTATACCTGCATTGGGAATACGACTGTCTGGAATGGTAAGTAGATTTCTTTTATAAAAAGCAGCATTACTAAAACTAATTAAACTCTCACGACGACTACGGTAATGCCAGCCTAGCATCACGCTACTTAATTTACGAGCTCCTTGATTTAAAAGGCTATCGGCATCGAGATTGATACCAGTTCTTTCTTCTATTTCCTCTTCATCTTCTTCTTGATCTACAGCGTTTGAGCTAAAAAAGTTAGTAGGTGGCATTTGCATTTCATCTCCTACAATAATGGTTTGATGAGTTCTAAAAAGCGATGGTACACCTTCTTCTACCGTTATTTGAGAAGCCTCATCATAAATAACAACATCAAATATAGAAGTATCGATAGGCATAGAATCGCTTACACTTAAAGGACTCATTAACCATACAGGTTTTAATGTAGTCATGATATCTTGCGCATCTCCAGTTGCTAGCTCTCGTATGGATTTATAGCGCATACTTTTGCCAAACTCATTTTCTAAAATACGTCTAGACGCATTGTACTTTTTCTTTAGTTCTTTTTCTTCCTCAGTTAATTGTGCAGCAACTGATTCTGTAATCCGTACTTTATTAAGAAACTGATCTCTAATTTTAGAACGTATAAAATCTACATTTGAGTTGTAATAAGTATCCAGTAATGAACTTATTGTTTGCACAGAATTAGACAGTCTATCCTCGCTAGACTGAGAAAATACAGGATCTTTTTCATAGATTTCTTTAACTGACTTGAATGCCGTGTGAAAAGCAATATCATCTGTTTGCCAGTCTTTAACTCGCAAGTTTTCTTTCATTGCAAGACTGGTTTCATGCAACTGTTTAATAAAAGGAGTGAACAAACCTAAGCTATGAAGACTATTTTTTGCAGCTTGTAACTTTTGATCAAATACCGCTATTTCAATGTTCCCAAAATTGGAAAACAATTGCTCCAGTGCACTGTAAAGTGTATGAAATCTGTTAGAAAAGTTTAATAATGAACGCACATAGCTATTGTGATCGCCAGACAGCCATTTCTTGATAATAGCATTTGGCTCTCGTTGTTGTTCTATAATCCATGAATAATCAGTAAGATAATCTTTCAAACCAAATCGCTGCGCTGCTTCATATCGTTGTTGCTCCAGCTCATCAAGTGCAGTATATTCTTCATTTAATGTTTTAAGAACACCTCCTATTTCCGGTGTAATTTGATGCGCGCTAAAATTATAAGCTCCTTTTATCTGCTTTTTAAGCTGGTACCAGCTTGGATTTAAAAATTTAAAGAAACTACCGTCTAGTTTGTTCCATTTTTCCAGAGCCGTTTGTGCATCTGTAGCATTAAATTTTTGAATCCAGAATTGGTTTTCTTCTACAAATCGCTCGTGTAATTTTTGTTTTTTTTCAAGCTTGCGGTTGAGGTTATCTAGCTCTGATGCTGCAATGCTACTCTTATCAAAAATCCCCAAAGCATCTTTCTCAATGATATTGGATATTTTTTGAGCAAATTCAAACTCCTTTTTCCATGCATCTATAGATTGCTCTTCTACTTCAATACTTTGATTATCCAGCAGCTCTATAAAACTATCAAGAGCAGCAGTTGCCACATCTATTTTTTCTAGAACAGCTGCTTTTGCATTAGGAGCATCTAATAATTTATTAGAAAGACCATTTAATGAATATTGTGCAATATTATTACCGTGATTGTTGAGCTTAATTTGTGCTATAAAATCGGCAATCCATGCTTGGTTTTCATTCCACTCTTTGTAAAATGGTAAGTAAATCAGCTCTTGATCTGATAGTAATTCTTTCTCCTGATAATATTGTATAAGCACTTGATACAGCTCGTATAAAGGTGGTTCTCCATCGCGCATCGTATCGTGAAATTGCTCAATTTTTGATAAATGAGATTCTATTTCTTGGATGGTTTTTTCTCGCTTTCGCGAAAGCGAGACCGTATTCATATCCTTCTTCATAAAAGACTCATAAGTGTCTTTAAGATTCATGATAAATGATTTTTTATCAGTTTGAGAATCGTGAATCAAGCAACATAACTCGTCTAGTTTTTTGTTCTTTAAACGATGAAAAACAACATCGAGAGCAGCACGTTTTTCACAAACGAATAATACCTTTTGATCGCGAGCAACATAGTCTGCAATGAGGTTAGTAATGGTTTGTGATTTACCAGTTCCTGGCGGTCCTTGAATAATGTAATTTTCACCAGATCTTGCTTTGAGTACCGCTTGAGACTGAGTAGGATCTGATTGTATTATAGGATATAATTCTTCTAGCTTGGTCTTTTTATAACCTTCTAAGTTGATGGTTTTAGGCTGATCGCTGAAGAGTTCATCAAAAACATCATCTTTTATATCTGCTTTTATGATTTCAGAATAATCTCGTACGAGACTCATCTTACGGTAATTAAAATTCCCCAAGGTAATATTACAGGTATCTACTTCCCACACCAGCGGATTTACCTCTCCGTCATTATCGGTATGATAGAAACTGCGTCTACGTTCAGCAACAACAAAGTCAGAGTAAGGATTAATGTCCTCGTTGATGATATACTCTAACTCATTGTGTTTTTTGGCAATCAGGTCGTTGAAAATAGCAAGACCTAATGGCTTGAGGTTATCGCTTTCATAAGAATAATCATAATTACGTGTACTTAATCCTGAGTTGCGATTATTAAGCTTGCGTTTTTTAAGTTTAAAATTGCGTTTAGCTATTTTATGAATAAGCTGTATTTTAGGCTGATCGCGCCACTGGAGATCTATGCCTGTTCCACCTAGCGAAATTTGATTTTTTATACTTTGTATGAGATCTTCAACACTACTGGTTTCCAGATTTATAAAATCAGGTAAATTGATGTCATAAAGATCTTTCAAGTAGTAACTTAGTACTGGATTGATCTCTGCTTCACTGTCATTAATGATTAATTCATATTTGTCTTTGATTCCTTTTTTCTTAGTTAAAGAAACTGGTAACAATAATAGTGGCGAGCTGATGCGCTCTTCTTCACTTTCTTTAAAATTATACCAGTGTAAAAAGGCTACAACAACTCTTAACT
>CAZBCH010000070.1:0-1639 GCA_964490235.1 uncultured Flavobacteriaceae bacterium
AAAGAATTAGGCGTAAAAGTTATCTGGTTAATGCCTGTTTTTCCTATTTCTAAAAAGAATAGAAAAGCAAAAGGAGATTTGTTAGTAGAGGATATTAAAGACCCTAAAGAGAGAGAGAAATATTTAGGAAGCTATTATGCTGTTGCTGATTATGAAAAGGTTAATCCAGACTTAGGTACTCAAGCTGATTTAATGAAACTGGTTCAAACTGCTCATGATAACGGTATGTATGTTATTCTGGATTGGGTAGCAAATCATACTGGTTGGGATAACGTCTGGATCAAACAACATCCAGATTTCTACACACGTGATGAAAAAGGCACTATGATGCATCCTGCCGGAACAGACTGGACTGACACGGCAGACCTTAATTATGATAATCATGATTTATGGGATGCGATGGCTTCGGCAATGTCACATTGGGTAACAGAATATGATATAGATGGTTTTAGATGTGATGTGGCTCATGAGGTTCCTACAGAATTTTGGAATTATGCGACTAAAAAGCTTCAAGATCAAAAATCTTTATTTATGCTGGCAGAAAGTGAAAAGAAAGATCTTTTTAAAGAAGCTTTTGATATGGGATACAATTGGGAAGGTCATCACATTATGAATGAACTTGCGCAAGGTAAAGCTACAGTAGATAAATGGGATGAATATATGGAGCGCAATGTCAAAAATTATGAAAAAGACGACATTTTAATGAACTTCATTACAAATCATGATGAGAATTCATGGAATGGTTCTGTAAAAGAAAGAATGGGAGAAAAAGCTCAAACCATGCTAGCGTTTTCTTATATGATTCCTGGAATGCCTTTAATCTATTCTGGACAAGAATACGACATGGATTACCGTTTGAAATTCTTTGAAAAAGATACTATTCCAAAGTCTAAGGGGAAAACATGGGACTTGATGAAAAAGTTAAGAGCTCTTAAAGTAAACAATCCAGCTTTACATGGCGGCAAAAACGCCGCTAGTTATACACGTTTAAAGACTAGCGATGATAATAGTATCTATGCTATTAAAAGAGAGAAAGGTGGAGAAACAGTATTTTACATCGCAAATCTATCTGAAAATAGACAAAGCGTAAAGGTTGATGGTTTAGTAGGTACAATTTCTGATGCTTTAAGAGGTGGATCAACTCAGTTTACCGATAGTAATAGATTGGATTTACCACCTTATGGTTATCGTATTTTTACCTTAGAAAAGTAATTCCCAATCGAATTCTTAAAAAAAAGGCTCTCTATAGGAGAGCCTTTTTGTGTTTTACTCATTTTTTATTGCATCGGTATCCTTTCTTGTTTTCAGCATTGAAATACCTGCAAAAAAGAATATGATACCTAAAAGAAGGCTTGGCCATGTGGCAGATCCCATATTCATTGTTCCAAAAGCTCCTAGGACTCCTAATACAAGAGCAATAGCACCGCCTACTGCCATTATAATTCCAAATATTTTAATCATAACTATAAAATTTTAAGATTGATGTATTTAAAAATACACTCTTATAAATCTTACCTTACAATAGTTAGCAAAACCTTAGTGATTATTTAAGTTGGTATTTTGATTTTTAACCATTACTTATAAATTATAGTTCATATTTGTTAATTTAACCCATTAAAATTTAAACATGCAAAAGACA
>CAZBCH010000071.1:0-15147 GCA_964490235.1 uncultured Flavobacteriaceae bacterium
GAGAAAATGTGCATTGAACCTCCTAATCCTTGCGAAGTTCCCGTGGCTTTTCCATAGAGCTCTGCCATGACTCTTTTAGGATCAACACCCATTCCTATAGGCTGCACGTGATTACGATAAGCGGTGATCATTTTATCTTTAGTAAGATCCATTGCATGTAGAGATCCTGCGAGAATCGCTTCTTGACCGTTATAAAGGTGTAAAAATCCACGAACTTTTTGTTGAATATATACTTGAGCTAGTTTATCTTCAAACTTTCTCCAGAATAGCATTTCCTCGTACCAATTAAGTAATACCTCTTTAGTGACTTTTTTCATGTAATTGTTTGTTAGGTATATCGCTTTCGCGAAAGCGGAACTAAAGATCAAATATAAAGATCATAATCCAACATTAAGGCAAAGCGAATAACAAAAATAGAGCAAAAAAGGGGAAACAAAAACCTATTGTAGGGTTAAAAATGTACGCAAACGTTATAAATAGTTTTTATCAAAAATAAGTGGCAATAAATCGCTAATAGAATTTGATTTCATAACCTTGCCTGCAGCACCCATAAAGAAAAGTTCTATAGGATTTTTCTGATTATTTTCATATTCGGCAATAGATTGCCTACAAGCTCCACATGGTGGTACTGGTTTATGAAAAGAATCATCCTTAGGACTAGCGGTGATTGCCATTTTTAAAATAGCTGCACCTGGGTATTGCGCTCCCGCATAAAAAATGGCTACACGCTCTGCACACAAACCAGAAGGATAAGCTGCATTTTCTTGATTATTACCGGTAACTATAACACCATTATCTAGCAATAACGCGCATCCTACTGTAAAATTAGAGTACGGTGCATATGCTTTATGTCTAGCCTGAATTGCTTCATTCATCAAGGATTGATCCTTCATGGAGAGCTCGTCTATGTTTTCATAGACTTCTAACGTAGTATGTAATTCTAATTTTTTGATGATCTAGTACTCTGTATATTCATCACCGAAGTTGAAAGTTAATCCAAATCTAAGAGTACCTTCTAGAGGACTATTGATTCTGCTGGTAGAAAAAAGATAAGATAAATCAATATTGATTTGAGAAAATTCAAATCCCGCACCTAATGCAAGAAACTTTCTAGCACCTTTATCATCTGCCTCATTAAAATATCCAGCACGTAAAGCAAAAGCATCATTATACGTATATTCAGCACCTAATGCCCAAGTAAATTCTCTTAACTCTTCACTAAAACCGCCAGGCGCATCTCCAAATGATTGAAATATACCTGATATAAAGGTTACATCATCATCTTGACCTTCTAAAATCTCTCTAGGTACTCCATTACCGTTTGCATCGCCATCTTCTCTAATAGGAGGCGTAGGAACTAAAAGTTTATTTACCTCGGCTGTTACACCTATTTTGCTAAAACCATCATTAAGTATAAAATCAAAACCACCACCTAAAGCAAGGTTAGTAGGAATAAAATTTTCCTGACCACCAGCATCATATGATATCTTAGGCCCTATGTTACTAATATTAAAACCACCTCTCCAGCGACCATTAAAATTATCATAGGCATTTTCTTCAGATTGGTAATAACCAGAAACGTCTACCGCAAAACTATTTGCTGCACTTGCGTCATTGTC
The DNA here is from genome assembly GCA_964490235.1 of uncultured Flavobacteriaceae bacterium. Taxonomy (GTDB): domain Bacteria; phylum Bacteroidota; class Bacteroidia; order Flavobacteriales; family Flavobacteriaceae; genus Nonlabens. The sequence goes on from CAZBCH010000071.1 coordinate 1,620, forward strand.
TACTCCTTGAATACGCAAGTCTGATCTTAAAAACCGACCTGTTACAGCCATGGCAAATTGTTCACTCAACTTTAAAGAATAAGTTCCATCTAACACAAATTCATTAGGGTTTTCTTCACGTCCAGGATCTGCTGCGTCTTGTCTTAATGTAATTGAACCTAAAGAAAAGTAGCGCAAACTTGCTGCAAAAGCACTTTGCTCATTAATTCTATTAGAATAAACTAATTGGGCAATTGCTATATCATCTACAAGATTCCCTAAATAAGGAGTATAAGCAACACCAAATTTTTGTGCTCTAGTACTGAAAGCATATTTAGCTGGATTCCATTGTTGTGACCACGCATCAGAACTTGTCGCTACACCCATATCTCCCATTCCGGCAGCTCTAGGATCGCCAGCAATTCTAAGAAATGGTAAAGCGGTAGTTATAACTCTAGTATCGTTCTCTTGAGCTTTACTCACACTAGGAATAGCAAATGCGGCAGCTATGAAAAGTAATAATATCTTCTTCATCAATAAGTTTTATCGGATCGCAAATATATGTTAATCCACATGATTATAAAATAACGAGCTTTTCTATCTTGCTCGCAGACTTGTTAGTTAACGTAGATTTTACGGTTATCTTATAAACGTAAACACCTTTTCCTAATCGTTGCCCAAAATCATCTCTTCCATCCCAAGTGATTTCTCTAGAAGTAAAACCAGTTGTAGTGAGATTTCTATTTTGTGACCAGACTACTTTACCACTTATAGTCATTACTTGAACTTGTACATCCAAGGGCTCAAAGGGCCTATTGTGATTGAACCAAAACTCTGTGTAAGATGTAAATGGATTAGGGTAATTCAATACTCTAGTAAGCTCTATACCATCAGATTCAGAAACTACAAATTGAATCTCATTCATCGCACTATTGTTATAAGTATCCCATGCAGTCACTTTTAAAGTATGTAACCCAGGTTCTATATCTCGTAGTGGAAAAAACACCTTACCTCGAGTAAAATCATCTTCATTTGCTTCATAATAATCGTTAAGAATATATGGGTTAGTTTCATCACCATCTAAAATACCTGTAATGTCATGACCTATTCCACTAGAAGTATTAATTCCATTATCATCACTTAAAAATGCAAGTAAAAAAGGATCTCTATCAGTTATCCCACCAGAGACAAAATTAGTATCATTCATAAAAAGTTCTACTTCTGGACCGATGTCATCAGCTGGTGCATTACGATTAATACCACCTATTTGAATATCTTGAGAAAAGCCATTTTGATCTTCTGGAACATTATCTCTTTTTGCATAAAAAGAAACCCTTCCTTCTCCTATAGGAATTTGAGTATCTCTAGGCATAATAAAATCAAATTCAAACTCGCCATTAGTAATAGTTGCTTGACCTCTAAATAAAGCTTCACCTAGTTGAGTAAATGGCAATATTATTACAGGATCGCCTGTTCCATCATTACCTAACGTCTCGCGGTTTATTTCTTTATCAAAAACAGTAACCGCTAGTGTACCATTATAATTAGTTATACGACTACCAGAAATATTTTGCACTTCTCCACCTAAGGTCACTCTGTCAAGAGCTCGCAATACATCAGTATTAGTTGCAACTGGATTACCATTCACGGAAGTAAGCACCACTTTAGGCAATGGGAACGCCAGTTTTAAAGCAGGATCACCTAGAAAAGCGATAACTCGTCGTGTAGAAGTCCCTTGAAAACTAGGATCTGTTTTTGATAATCTCAAAGCCTCTGCCATAGAAATGGGCTCTACATTATCATAACCGAATAAGTATTGATCTAAAATATTATTGAATCCAGCTCCTACGTTAACAAAAATAAGCCTGTTAGTCGCCACTGTTGCAATCGCTCCTCCGCGAGGATTTAAGTAGGTCAATTCTCCACCGCTTACTCGCAATGGATTATCATATCGAGTGAATTCACAAGTGACAGTTATAAATAACGGAAGCGTATTTGGATTTCTTAAATTCTGAACAAGTGATTGAGTAATAACAAATTCCCTCGCTAACCCATCTTCATTTCCATGACCAAAGTAATTAATAACTAATGATCCCTGTTCAAATGCGTCTCGTATATCATCTACAGCATCAGGATATTTAGGTCCTCCAGCGGTACTAAATTGCTGGTAACTATCTAACAAAATTTTATTTACGTTATAATCAGGTCTATTAGCAAAAATCTCATCTCCTAATGCATTTACATTAGCTTGCAATGTAGCATCAGAAGGGATATCAGGATCATCACCTATCAAGGTTATATTATTTCTCCATTTGTTAAAAGCAGGCTCAGCCGTATAACTTATTACTTTGTCTACCATTTCTCTAGCCTGTTGTAGATTACTTACAATCATGCGCCCTACTGCAAGATCCATTAAATCGCTGGCTACTACATTTCCCTCTCCATTGTCCATGAAAGTAAAAAAATCATCCGTACAATATGAAACTGTAAGTGATGTACTTTGTGCACTTAAAAAGGTAGGAACAATATTATCACGCACACGTATTCTATCTTTATAATCATAACTCGCATCACCAAACATATTCAAATATTGAATGCGACTTGCTGGAGAAGAAGCATTGTCATAAATATATCTTACAAAGTTTCTTATCGCACTTATCTCTTGACGCCCTTCAGAAAACTCATTATAAATTGCCTGTAAAGTGACCACTTTCACATTTAGATTGCTTTCTACGATATGATAATTAGCAAGTCGTTGTGCTTCACTTTCTAAAAATTCTGGAGTAACGATTAAATAGTCTATATCTCTAAAGTTGCCCGAACTATCATTGAATATAGTTCCTTTCAAATTTTGATTTGCAACTCTACTATTACTGATGCTTATTACATTATAATAGTCAGAAGCATCTATTGCGATGTATTCTTTTGCAACACCGCCTACATCATTAAATGCAAATGCGTTCTCTGCATTTGTATTAGAAACTTTACGAACATTATAAGGATCAGTCACATCCCAAATCTCACTGATTTCACTAGAATTAGAAAATTGATAAGCAACAACACCTGCTTGAGAAGAAGCGTCAGGAACACTAAATCTGAATTGGTCACCGGTACCTGTCAAACTTTGAGGCACCTGAAGATCAATATAATCTAAAAAGCCTTGTGCTCCAGGATTCCCGTTATTATCATAACTAATAGTAACTGCCACGGTTGAGTTTGAAATATTTGTATTAGTATTTAAAAAAGCTGCTCGACTTGCTGCATTTATATTTTGCCCAGCCAGACCGGTTAGCGCTACAGCCCCTAAAGGCTGTCCATTCATTGAAATAGACATACTCGTATTGTTATCTGCTACAGCTCCTGTGGTGACTCTTATTCGAGCAGGTAATGTGCTTACAACATTTTCAAATTCAAATTCAAAGACTTGTTCCGGTTCAAAATCAAATCGTTCACCATACCAAATACGTCCTATCGAACCTATGTTACGTTCATCGACTTCATGATGTTGTTTACGATAGTAATAATCATAATTAGCCGTTGGGATTCCAGATGGCTGTATTAACGGTAGTATTCTTTTTCCTATAGCGCCATCCACCGTAAGATAATAATATGAATCGTCCGTATATGGATTTATAAAACTATCATTTTCTACAACAAAATCAGTATCAGTTGCAATTCCATAAAATAAAATCTGGTCACCACTATCAAATGAACCATCTGCATCGCCTGTCACAGTAATTGCAAGTTCTGGCGGATCGTAAAATTGCTCATCACTATTCACCAATGGTAAAGATTTACCACCATGCCCATAAATTTTTATACGCGCTGGATCTATAGCATTAACATTAATTCCCAGATTAGAAAGAAAAGAACTATTAATACGATGCACACCAGTTTTATCAACTCTAAAACGGTACCAATTTCCAGATGCAAGAACTGAATTACCAAAACTTGCAGTCTTTTGTTGTGCTTGCAACGGCGCTTGCTCATATGAATAACTAAATGACAACACTTTTTTGTACTGATTACCTTCCTTATATATAGGAGATATTTGTAATTGTGCATAATTCCGCTTTCGCGAAAGCGCATTTCTTAAACCAAACTGAAACTCGTTAGGAACACTAGAGATGTCTAGTTGTCCTAGATCACGCTTACTAATCGTCTGAGTTTTCACATTAGTAATACGGATAGAAAACTCATTTACCTTTTGATTGACCTCAAAACTTTTAGACCAAAGCAGTTTTGTACCATCATAGCTGTGGTTCTGTTTAAAAAAAGGAATTTTGAATTGTTGACTTCCTATATTAAATGACTTAAAATCATTCCATTCAATGGTCTCGCTTCCTCTTTGAGCGTGCAAATAAAGACTGGAAAGAAAAAGAGTAAGAACTAAAATTTGTTTCATCGATAATTTAACGGCACTTAACTTTAAATAGTATATAAATGAATTTTTAAAAAATCATAAGAACGTATAATAAAGACTATTCGTCGACGTTAATTATGATGGATTGTCAAATGTAGTGCGAATAATGTTAATTAATGCTTTCGTATTTAATTGAAATAATTATATTGCGACTCGTTTTTCAAAATAAATTCTTAAAATGAAGAAGTACCTTGTAGTAAAAGCAGTATTTGCACTATTTGCCGGAATGGCGATAGTGAGTTGTGGTGGTGGAAACGATTACACCACAACATCTCGCGGTACCGGTTGGGACGTAACTGGTAAAAACGGTTTTGAATTAAATACAAAATATAAAGAACAGGAGACTGGTCCTGGACTAGTGTTTGTTGAAGGTGGAACTTTTACCATGGGACGTGTTAAAGATGACCCTATGCATGACTGGAATAACACTCCTAATCAACAACATGTACAGTCCTTTTACATTGATGAGACTGAGGTTACTAATGGAATGTACCTTGAAATGCTTGAATTTATAAAAGCGGTATTCCCACCAGAAGATGAAGAATATCGTAATATTTACAACGGTGCTGTTCCAGATACTTTAGTATGGAGAAATCGTCTGGGATATAATGAAGAAATGACTAATAACTATTTACGCCATCCAGCATATCAAAATTATCCTGTTGTAGGTGTAACATGGATTCAATCTGTGGAGTATGCAAACTGGAGAACAGAGCGTGTTAATGAGCTTATCCTAAATAAGCAAGGTTATACTTCAAAAGATGCATTAGCAAATCAAGAAGCTGGAGCTACTTTTAATACAGAAACATACCTAAACGCTCCTACATTAACTTATGGTGGTGATGAAGAGAAAACAAAAGGTGGAAAACGATCTGAATCATTAGAAAAAAAGAAAACAGCTAAAGCTGCTAAACAAGGAAATGACGGTGAAGTATCTGGTTTATATGTTACTAGAAAAGATGGAATCCTGTTACCAGCTTATAGATTACCAACCGAAGCAGAGTGGGAATATGCAGCACTAGGATTAGGAAGTGTAAGAGAATATAATGCCTACAGAGGTAGAAAGAAATACCCATGGGATGGGCAATATACAAGAAGTGGCAAGCGTAAAACACGTGGTGATCACATGGCTAACTTCAAACAAGGAGATGGTGACTATGGAGGTATTGCTGGATGGAGTGACGATGGCGCAGACATTACTGCTCCTGTAAAATTCTATGAACCTAATGATTTTGGTGTTTATGAAATGGCTGGTAATGTATCTGAATGGGTTGCTGATGTTTATCGCCCGATGGTAGATGATGAATTTAACGACTTCAATTACTACCGTGGAAATGTTTACACTAGAAATAAAATAGGACCTGACGGTATGATCGCAGTTGTAAGTGCAGATTCTATTCCTTATGATACTTTGAGTAACGGTAAGTTAATAGCACGTGCTTTACCAGGTGAAATTCAACGAGAATCTATTGATGATAATGAGACTTATTTAAGAACTAACTTTGATAGAAGTGACAACAGAGACTTTAGAGATGGAGATGCTCAATCTACTAAGTACTTTGATAAAAGGGATCGTTTAAACGACGCTAATAATAGAATGTATAATTCTCCTAGACATAGCGTACAGTTTGATTCTATCGGTAATTTAGACAGACAGTATGATAAAGATTCTAATAGAACTTCTTTAATCAATAATGAAGTAAGAGTAATTAAAGGTGGTTCATGGAGAGATAGAGCATACTGGTTAGATCCAGCAGCAAGAAGATCTTATCCTCAAGATATGGCCAAGGATGATTTAGGATTCCGTTGTGCAATGTCCAGAGTAGGCTCTAAAGCAAAGAAAACAAAAAGACCACGTAATTAAATCGTAATCTTTTAATATCAATAAAAAAGCCCTTATTTTAAGGGCTTTTTTATTACCACGAATTCGACAAATACATGATAGAACAAATTTATCAAATTTTTAAAGCATCAAAAGGTATACAAACCGATACGAGATCACTTTTGGAAGGTGAATTATTTTTTGCATTATCAGGTGAAAATTTTGACGGCAATCAATACGTAAAGCATGCATTAGAAAATGGAGCTATGCACGCTGTCTCAAATGATCATAAGTGGCAAAATGACAATAGAGTAACGGTGGTAGAAGATGTATTGAAATGCTTTCAAAATCTAGCTAGTCATCATAGAACTGTGCTTAACATCCCTATTATAGGTCTTACCGGTAGTAATGGTAAAACAACTACTAAAGAACTCATCATTTCAGTTTTATCTACTCGATTTAAAGTCAAAGGCACTAAAGGCAATTTAAACAATCATATAGGAGTTCCTTTAACTCTCCTATCATTTGATAAAACTACTGAAATAGGAGTTGTAGAAATGGGCGCAAATCATCCAAATGAAATCAAATTACTGAGTGAAATTGCTCAACCAAATTATGGACTAATCACAAATTACGGCAAAGCACATCTAGAAGGTTTTGGAAGCATTGAAGGTGTAAAAACTAGCAAAAGTGAGCTTTATGATTTCTTGCACCACAATAACGGAACTGCCATTATAGGCAGGTGGGATCCTGAACAAATCGTCAGAGCTTCAAAATTAAAACAAGTTTTCACCCCAGAAGACACTTCTATCTTTTCAGAAGTTCCATATCTCAACTTTATTGTGAATGGATATCTTATAAAATCAAATCTAACAGGAGTTTATAATTATCATAATGCACTTTTTGCTTTTGCAGTAGGATTATTAATGAACGTACATCCAGAAAATATCGTTGAAGGAATTGAAAAATACATACCTAAAAACAACCGCTCGCAAGTAATTCAAAAAGGAAATACAAAAATAATTTTAGATGCGTACAACGCTAATCCTAGCAGCATGAAAGCGGCTTTAAAAAATCTAGTCCTTCAGAAAGAAAAACACAAAGTTGCAATTTTAGGAGATATGTTTGAGCTAGGAAAATATGCTGCAAAAGAACATCAAAACATATGCGATATAGCTGAAAAACTAGAAATTGATCATGTGCATCTCATTGGAAAAAATTTTTACGACACAATTTCATCAAAAGCTAACAGATACATTACTAAAAATGATTTTATAACATCTTTGAATTTAGACTTTGAAAAACAGCAAGTTATACTCATAAAAGGCTCAAGAGGTATGGGATTAGAAGAAATTTTAAAATAAAAAAGGCGTTCAATTTCAAAAGTTTTTCAAAAAAAATGAAAAAAAGCTTTCAACAAATCAATAATTATGTAAATTTGCCACCGCTTACGAGCAAAAGGTACCTTAGCTCAGTTGGTAGAGCAAAGGACTGAAAATCCTTGTGTCCCTGGTTCGATTCCTGGAGGTACCACAAAAGCCCGATCTAATGATCGGGCTTTTTGTTTTAAGAGGCATGTTTACAATTCTAATTAATAGCAAAATGATATTAGTAATTGACATAGGAAATACTTCCATAAAACTAGCAGTTATGGATCAATTAAATGTGTATAAACTCGTGCGCACCGACGCTCCATCATTTATAAATGAAGTTGATAATCTCAAACAAGTTTTTACACAAGTTAATGAAGTAGCATATAGCAATGTAGGCGCGTTCCCAAAGCCTCTCAAGGAATATTTAATTTCAAACTTTGAAAATGTTTTTGAAGTAAATCAACATATTAAACTTCCTTTTAACAATCGTTATGAAAGCTTAACGTTGGGTAACGACCGCATCGCATTAGTAGCAGGAGGTTTAGCTAATTTGATTAAAAACACCTCACTCCTAGTGATAGATGCTGGCACTTGCGTAACATATGACTTTATAGATCATAATAAAAATTACTATGGTGGCGCAATTTCTCCAGGTTTAAAATTACGCTATCAATCTCTTCATAATTTTACGGCAAACTTACCGTTATTAGAACCACAACCTACTAATTATATTACTGGCTATAATACCGAAACCTCGATTCACAGTGGAGTTGTACAGGGATTAACTTTAGAAATAAAAGGAGCAATAAAAGCATATAAAAAGCATAATAAAGATCTAAAAGTTTTAATAACAGGAGGCGATAGTGAACTATTGGTAAAACAACTAAAAAACCGTTTCTTTGCCACGCCTTTTTTGATGCTTTACGGCATTTATAATTTATACCTATTTAATAAAAACCTATGATTAGAAGTTTAGTAATTGCAATAGTAATTTTAACAAGCGTAAATTGCTTTGCACAATCACGCACTTCATCTCCATACTCCTTTTTCGGATTAGGGCAACAAACTTTCAAAGGCACAATAGAAAACCGTAGTATGGGTAGCATGCTTACCTACGTAGATAGTGTGCACATTAATTTAAGGAATCCAGCCGCATATGGAAATCTTAGAGTCACCACATATACCTTAGGAGCTGTACATTCAGAAACATGGGCATCCACAGAGACTGAAAGTGATTCCTACTCTGCAACCTCTATTGAATATGTAAGTATCGGTATTCCGTTAGGAAAGAAAGCAGCCTTCGGATTTGGTTTAGTTCCGTTCAACTCTGTAGGATATGAAATAGGTAGTGTTTCAGAAACATTATACTCTAGATTTACTGGAACTGGTAGTATTAATCGTGCGTATCTAGGATTTGGTTATAAGATTACACCAGAATTAAGCATTGGTGGAGAATTTAGATACAATTTTGGTGAAGAAACAAATAGTTCTAGCGTGGCAGTATCGACAGTTCAATTAGGTACTAATGAGGTAAATGAAACCGATTTTAGCGGTGCATCATTTAATCTAGGCTTACATTATCAAAAAAAGCTTAGTGATAGATTAGAACTTCAAGCTAGCGCTGTTTACAGTCCAGAAAGTGATCTAAATGCAAAGAATGAACGCACTTTATCGACATTTACACTTACCTCTAGCCTTAATGAAAATCCATTTAGCACTAGACCATCAGAATCTAGTGAACAAGATCTTAAATTACCTTCTGAATTGACTTTTGGTGTAACTATAGGGCAACCTCTTAAATGGAATGCTGGTGTTGAGTACTCATTGCGCGGCAGTAGTGCAATAACTTCCAGATCATTTGCTCCTCAAGGCACCATTTTTAAAGATGCAGCAACTTTTAGAGCTGGTGGATTCTATATCCCAAATTATAATAGTGTGACTAGTTACTGGGATCGTGTGGTATATAGAGGTGGTATCAGATTTGAAGAATTAGGATTAGAATTAAGTGGTGATGGTACAAATTCTTCAGACATAAATGAGTTTGGCATATCTTTTGGATTAGGCTTACCGATCGGTCAAAGATCTGGCTTTTCAAACGCAAACATTGGTTTTGAATTAGGACAAAGAGGTACAGAAGATTCTGGTTTAATTAGAGAGCGTTTCTTCAACATCTCCATAGGTTTATCACTCAACGACGTTTGGTTTATTAAAAGAAAATATAATTAAGAACAAATCAAATCATTATTATGAAACTTAAAAATACCATATTAATAGCGCTTAGCTTTTTTAGTTTCGCTTTCGCGAAAGCGCAAGTATCACCACAATGTGCTAACGATTTAAGCTTATTTGCAGAAAATGCTAAAGCCAAAAATTATGATGCAGCATATAAACAACTAGGACCACTAATTGAAAAATGTCCTGATGCAAGTGTAGCCATATATCAATATGGAGAGAAAATCTATGAATATCGCTTAAAGAATAAAATAGGCGATGTAAATGAAAACGTAGATGGGCTTATTAAAATGCTTAAAACAGAAATTGAAAAATATCCTACTGCAGTAAATGTGACAAAAAAGGATATTGAAATGGCTGGAGTAATGTACAAGCATAAAATAGGTACACAAGAAGAGCAATTTAATATGCTTAATAAAGATTTTGAAAAGGATAAAGAAAATTTCACTGACCCAAAAGCTTTAATTACGTACTTTAAGTTAGCCGAAAAACAATACAAAGATGGCGCTCTTAGTCTACAAGAATTATTTGATATCTACGATCAATTGACTAATCATATCGAGTCACTTCAAGATGAAAGATCTAAGGTAGTTTCTGATTTATTAACTAAGCAAGAAACTACACAGCTTACTGATAAAGAAGAAAAAACTATTGGTTATCAAGAAGCTAACCTTAAAAACTATGGTATAGTAATGGGTAGTGTTAATGGTACATTAGGTGAACTAGCTGATTGTGAGAAGTTAATACCGCTTTATGATGCTGAGTTTGATGCAAATCAGTCTGATAAAGAATGGTTGAGCAACGTTCTAGTAAGATTACAAAAGAAAGATTGTACCGACGCTCCATTGTACATAAAATCAGTTAAAGCACTTCACGCTATTAATCCTAGTGCTAAGACCGCTTATGGATTAGGTAACATTGCAGAGACTACTGCTGAAAAAATAAAGTATTGGGATCAGGCCATAGAATTAGGAATTGATAATGATACCAAGGCTGTGATCTACTACAAGAAAGGAAATATTTATAAAAATAAGGGACAGTATGGTAGCGCAAGAACCGCTTATTTGGCAGCTACAGAGTTAAGACCTTCCTTTGGCGCACCTTACCTGCAAATAGCTGCTATGGTTTCTGGTAGTAACTCTAGTTGTGGTGATAATCCATTTGAAAAAAGAGCACTTAACTGGGTTGCTGCTCGATATGCTTACAAAGCTGCTAGAGTAGATCCTTCATTAAAAAGTAGTGCAAATAAAGCCGCTGCACAATATAATGCCGCTGCACCAGGAAAAAGAGATGTTTTCTCTAATAGCAGTTACAATTCTGGTGATAGAATTACATTCAATTGCTGGGTAGGAGAATCAGTAACTATTCCTAATTTTTAATGAAATCTATATTTCACATATTTAGAAACATGATCACGGCACTTGCCGTGATCTGTTTTTTAATATCATGTGATGATAATTTAAAAGAAATCCAAAAAATGGAAATTGCCTCTAACGAGCCTGTAGGTGAAGTAGAGAAAATGCTTTTAAAACATACCGATAGTGGCAGGTTAAAATTGAGTATTCAAGGAAAGAAAATGTTAGATTTCTCTAATGATGAATTTCCTTTTACTATCTTTCCTGAAGGTATAACGGTAAAAGTTTACCAATACACTGATAATAAAACAAACCTTACTACCATAACTGCAGATACTGGAACCATGTATGATCAAACCAGCTTGATTGATTTACGTAATAATGTGAAAATTGTAACAAGCGATGGTAATATTTTCATGGGAGATCAACTTTATTGGGATCAAAAAGGAAAATGGATTTTTACAAATCAGGAATTTGAAACCTTTATTGTAGATAGTGAGGATAATAAAAACATAGGTAAAACTACTGGAACTGTTCTTGACGCAAATGAAGATTTAAAAAAATTGATTGCTAGAGATCCAGATGATACCTTTGTACCAAAACAAGATAAATGAGCAAATTCTTCAAATATTTTGAGTACGCCTATATAGTATTTGCTATTGTATTTGTGATTACTGGCTTCTATGAACTAGGCAAAAATCCTAATCAGGCATATCTACTTTTTGGGATGGCAGCAGTAGCAGTATTTATGTTCTTCTTTAAAAGACGATTTCGTCGTAGATTTGAAGAACGCAACAAGAAATAATGTTAATTCAAATTCTTATTATCCTAACGATGCTCGTGCTCAGCGCATTCTTTTCGGGCATGGAAATAGCATATGTGTCTTCAAATAAGATTCATATAGAGTTAGAAAAAAGACAAAACGATTTAATAGGCCGTGTTTTACGCAATCTTACAGCACGTCCTTCAAAGTTTATCATTACCATGCTCATAGGCAACAGTATCTCTCTAGTTGTATATGGGTTTGCAATGGAAACATTGATGAGTACCTATTTGATACAAGCTTTCCCGCAATACACTGAAATTTTAAATAGTCTGTTAGTACAAACGGCATTCACAACCTTAATAATACTTTTAACTGCTGAGTTTTTACCGAAGGTGTTTTTTCAAATTTATTCAAATGAATTATTAAAATTCTTTGCGATACCAGCATATATCTTTTACTTGTTCTTTTGGCCGGTTTCTTTATTTTGTATTTTAATTTCAGACTTTATATTAAAAACTTTCTTTAAATCCAGCGGTGATGCGTTGCAATTAAGTTTTTCTAAATTAGAATTAGGAAACTACATCACAGAGCAAATGGAAAGTGTAGAGATAAAAGAAGATATCGATACCGAGATACAAATATTTCAAAACGCTCTAGACTTTGGAGGCCTTAAAGCAAGAGAAGTAATGGTCCCTAGAACTGAAATGATCGCAGTACATCAAGACACAGATGTTAAGGAACTTAATAAAAAATTTGTAGCAACAGGATTATCAAAAATATTAATTCATGAAGATACAATAGACGACATAACTGGTTACGTCCACAGTTTTGACCTATTTAAATCTCCAGAGAATATAGAAAAAATCAAACGTAACGTCATTAACGTTCCAGAAACAATGCTTGCTAAAGACGTTTTAAGCCTACTTATAAAACGCCATAAAAGCATCGCTATTGTTCTAGATGAGTATGGTGGCACAAGTGGCCTTATTACCGTAGAAGACATTATAGAAGAGCTTTTTGGCGAGATAGAAGATGAGCACGATTCTGATTTGTTGATCGATCATCAGATCAATGAGAATGAATATAAATTAAGTGCTCGATTAGAAGTAGATCAAATTAATGAAAATTACAATTTAGACCTTCCAGAAAGTGACCAATATGAAACTCTAGGAGGATTAATAGTAAACGAGACCGCAGGCATACCAGAAGAAGGAGACGTTGTGATAATTAATGGCAACAGCTTTAAGATCTTGGAAAAATCAGACAATAAGATAGACTTAGTCTATTTGACATTGGGTGATCCAGAGTAGAATTTCTCTGATTTTAACTTTCTATAAATTCAAATAATTCTCAATAATAAAGTTACTCATTACGCTTTCGCGAAAGCGGAAACTTAACCTTCTTCCCTACTCCATTAAAAATTCTTATCAAAACAGCGTTTAATGCTGCAGGATGCTTTATTAATTAGGTGGAAAACACTATTTTCGCCCTCATCAAAAATTTAAATAAATTACAATGGCGGTATTAGGTAAAATTAGAAATCAAGGAGTTATTTTGATTCTAGTAATTGCGCTAGCA
>CAZBCH010000072.1:0-10535 GCA_964490235.1 uncultured Flavobacteriaceae bacterium
ATGCTTATGCAAAAACATTAGAAAGCGATGTCGTGGTATGTTATAAACAAAGGCAAAAGGCTAATGTGATTTCTCACATGGAACTCATAGGAGATGTAACCGGTAAAAACGTAGTCTTAGTAGACGATATGGTAGATACGGCAGGTACATTAACAAAAGCTGCAGATGTTATGATGGAGCGAGGTGCTAAAAGTGTACGAGCCATTTGTACTCACGCCATTCTTTCAGGTAAAGCTTATGAGCGCATAGACAATTCACAATTATTAGAATTAATCGTTACAGACTCGATACCGTTAAAACAAGAAAGTCCTAAAATTAGAGTTTTATCTTGTGCCTCACTATTTGCTGAAGTAATGCAAAGCGTGCAGAATAACAAATCGATAAGTGAACACTTTATAATGTAATTTCATTAACTAAATATATATAACATGAAATCAATCACGATCCCAGGATCAAAAAGAGAAAGCGTGGGCAAGAAAGCAACAAAAGCCTTACGTAATGCTGGATTGGTTCCTTGCGTAATTTACGGAGGAGACGAGCCTATACATTTTTCAGCAGAAATTAATGCCTTCAAAAAGCTTGTTTACACTCCAGATGCGCATACTGTAGTAGTAGATTTAGGTAAAGATGGTACTTACAATGCTATTGCTCAAGACATGCAATGGCACCCAGTAAAAGAACTTCTTTTACATGCTGATTTTTATCAAATATTTGATGATAAAATGGTAACAATGGAAGTTCCTGTACAACTTACAGGTTCTTCAAGAGGTGTACTTAACGGTGGTGTTTTACGTCGTAATAACCGTAAGTTAAAAGTGAAAGCTTTACCTGCTAATTTACCTGATTTCATTACGATCGATATTACTGATATGAAAATCGGTCATAAAAGATACGTACGTGACTTAAGAGTAGATGAGTATGAGATAATGCATCCAGACTCTGTAGTTGTAGTAATGATTAAAACTTCTCGTACTGCAGTTGTTGATGCTGATGACGATGATGACGATGTTGATGCAGGAGCTGTTCCTTCTACACAAACTGATGACGAGGCTGCTGTTAAGTAATACAGCAAGTATTCATAATTTTATAAAAGCTGCAAGAGATAAATCTTGCGGCTTTTTTATTTTTACCACATGTTAGGTTGGCTTAAAAAATTTATTAATCGTGATTCTAAAATCACAACTCTTTTAAATGAAGAAGACTCCATGAAAAAATTCTTGATTGTTGGCTTAGGAAATCCTGGTGCAAAATATTCTGAAACCAGACATAATATAGGTTTTAAAATTCTGGACGAAATAGCAAAAGAAAAGGAAGTCAGTTTTGAAACTCTTAAGTTAGGTGATGTCGCTAGTACTACTCATAAAGGCAAAAGTGTTCTATTACTTAAGCCTAATACCTTTATGAATTTAAGCGGTAAAGCGATCAAGTATTATATGAAACAAGAAGGAATTGATATTGAAAATATACTTGTGATAACAGATGATTTAAATCTACCTTTTGGAACTTTACGTATGAAAGCAAAAGGCACAGATGGAGGTCACAACGGTCTTAAGGACACACAAATTACATTAAATACGCCTAAATATCCACGTCTACGCTTTGGCATTTCTGATGCATTTTCTAAAGGGCGACAGGTGGATTATGTATTAGGCGAGTGGAATAGCGAGGAGCAAAAAGCACTTCCTGAACGACTAGATACTGCTGCAAAAATGGCGTTATCATTTACTCATGCAGGTCTTGCAAATACAATGAATCAATACAACGGTAAATAGCTAGTTTACCCTATAGGATATGATTGTGTTTCCGCTTTCGCGAAAGCGAGAACATCTACTTTCTCTTTTACATTAAAAGGTTCTTAAAAATCAAAATATCTAATCATATTATTTTAATTTGCAACTTCACATAGAAGATCGAGAATTGAATACGTACCACAATATTGATGAATATAAGGCTACTAAAAAAGCTGTAGTTACAATAGGGACTTTTGATGGAGTACATCAAGGCCATCAAAAAATTTTAAATCGTGTGGTGTCTAGGGCAACAATTGAAGGTCTAACGAGCGTATTGCTTACTTTTTTTCCGCATCCTAGAATGGTCCTGCAACCAGATCATGATCTTAAATTAATAAATACTATTGAAGAACGTGTACAGCTGGTTTCTAAACAAGGAATAGAAAATGTAGTGATTCATCCTTTTTCAATGGAATTTTCAAGAACATCAGCATTTGATTATGTAAAAAATATACTTGTTGATAAACTTAATGCAAAGGTGGTGGTTATAGGTTATGATCACAGGTTTGGTATCAATAGATCTGCGAGTATACAAGAGCTTAAAGAGTTTGCTGTTCAATTTGATTTTGAAGTTATAGAGATATCTAAAAAAGAAGTAGAAGAGGTTGCTGTAAGCAGTACAAAAATTAGAAAAACCCTAGAAAGTGGTTCTATTGAAAAAACTAACATTTACTTAAACCGAGATTACAGTATTTCAGGAAACATAACCGCTGGTAAAAGAATAGGTCGCACAATAGGTTATCCTACTGCAAATCTACATGTAGAAGAAGGGTATAAATTGATCCCAGCAGCTGGAGTATATGTGACTAGTTCTATAATTGATGGTAGAAAGGTGTATGGCATGACTAATATAGGTACAAATCCCACAGTATCTGTAGAGGCACAACAGACTATAGAAACTTATTATATAGATTTTAATGGAGATTTGTATGATCGTAAAATGGAGTTGTTTTTCCATAAACGATTAAGAAATGAAGAGAAATTTAAGAATATAGAAGATTTAGTAGCTGCGATGAAAAAAGACGAGCAAAATACCAGAGCTTATGCACAGCAAACTAGATAAATGGCTTTTTACTCAAATAGACAACTCTGCTTTAGTCCTATTCAGAATATTTTTCGGTTTACTTATTGCTTGTGAAGCTTTTGGTTCTATTGCATTAGGTGCAGTGCGCCGTTTATTTGTAGAGCCTCAATTTACTTTTACATTTATAGGTTTTGAGTTTCTTGAGCCGCTACCTGGTAACTGGATGTACATTTTATATTCTATAATGGGATGTGCAGGGTTATTTGTTATGATAGGTTATAAGTATCGTATGGCAATGATATTTTATGCTGTAAGTTGGACTTATGTGTATTTATTGCAAAAAAGCAGTTATAACAACCACTGTTACCTATTAATGTTGCTCAACTTCTTAATGGTATTATTACCTGCAAATAGATCTGTTTCTATTGATGCCCGTTTGAATCCTGCTTATAGAAAAGAGCATATGTCCCGATGGATTTATGTTTTTATTATAGCCTTTTTAGGGATTATATATGCATATGCTAGTGTTGCAAAGTTTTATCCAGACTGGTTAGATGGAAGTTTCCCTAGATATTTAATGAGTACTCGTGGTAGAAAATTTGATATTCTACAACATGATTGGGCACATCAGACCATTCTTTACTTTGGGTTGTTTTTTGATTTATTAATTGTTCCTCTTCTATTATGGAAACCAACACGATGGCTTGCCGTCATAGCATCGATTTTCTTTCATATCTTTAATAGTGTCGTCTTCCAGATAGGTATATTTCCTTATCTGGCACTATCGTTTTTAGTGTTCTTTTTCTCTACAGAGGTTATTCACAAACGATTTCTAAGTAAGAAAAATTACTATGCCGCCGCTCAGGTGATAGTTCCTAAATCAAGAAATCTAATTATATTTTCAGCAACTAGCTTTTTATTGCTCATGTTGTTGTTGCCGTTACGACATTGGGTAATAGAAGATGATGTGCTCTGGACGGAAGAAGGACACCGATTGAGCTGGCGCATGATGTTGCGCAGTAGAACTGGAAAAGGAACTATTTATGTCGTAGAAAAGGAAACTGGTAAAAAAACACGAGTTCAACTTAGGAATCTATTAAGTTTTAAGCAAGAACGATCAGTACTTGCAAAGCCAGATTTTGCATGGCAGTTTGCACAAAAGCTTGAAAAAATATATGCCGATCAAGGAAAGGAAGTAGAAATCTATGCAGATATCAAGGTTTCTATCAATGGTAGACCTTTTTACCAGCTCATAGATCCTAATGTAGATCTTGCTGCTGAAGAATGGAGCCATTTTAAACATCATTCTTGGATCGTGCCATCTCAATTGCACAAAGAAAAGTAAAGACTATAAAACTAAGTTGTTCTAGCGGTCGTTATGTAAATGAGAATCGCTAATTTTACCCCTTATATTTTTAAATTAGATCACATGCTACAAATAGCAGAAATACGTGAAAATAAAGATGCTTTTGCAAAAGCATTACAAAAGAGAAACATCGATGCGCTTCCTTTGCTAGAAAATGCAATAGCTGTAGATGAACAACGTCGTAGTATTCAAGGCCAGCTAGATGAGACTTTAGCAAAGTCTAATAAACTTTCAAAGGAAATAGGTGAGCTGTACAAGACAGGAAAAGCGAATGAGGCAAATGAGCTTAAAAAACAAACTGCTGATTTAAAAGAATCTTCTAAAAAATTGAGCGAGCAGTTAAATGATGCTGTAACAAAATTGCAGACTGTATTATATGAGATACCTAATATACCTCAAGAAAGTGTCCCTGCTGGAAATACAGATCAAGATAATGAAGTAGTTTCTCAATACGGTGATATCCCAGTGCTTCATGAAGGTGCAAAACCACACTGGGAACTCGTTAAAGAATATGATATAATTGATTTTGAACTAGGTAATAAAATAACAGGTGCAGGATTTCCTGTGTACAAGAATAAAGGAGCTAGATTACAGCGCGCCTTGATTAATTATTTTCTTGATAAAAACACTGCTGCTGGTTATAATGAGATGCAGGTGCCACATCTAGTAAATGAAGCTAGTGGTTATGGCACAGGTCAATTACCAGATAAGGAAGGTCAAATGTATCATGTAGGTATGGATGATTTATATTTAATCCCTACTGGTGAGGTCCCTATTACTAACATCTATAGAGACACTATATTAGAAGAAAAGGATTTCCCTATAACTATGACTGGTTACACACCATGCTTTAGACGTGAAGCTGGTAGTTATGGTAGCGATGTAAGAGGTCTTAATCGTTTACATCAGTTTGATAAAGTAGAAATTTTACGTATAGAACATCCTGATAAAAGCGATAGTGCACTTGATGCAATGGTAGTGCACGTTAAAAATATTCTTGAAGAGTTAGAATTACCTTATCGTATTTTAAGGTTATGTGGCGGTGATTTAGGTTTTACCTCTACTCTTACTTATGATTTTGAAGTTTATAGTACTGCACAAGAAAAGTGGTTAGAAGTAAGTAGTGTATCTAACTTTAAGACTTTTCAAGCAAATCGATTGAAATTGCGTTATCGCGCAGAGAAAGGAACGGAACTTGCTCATACTCTTAACGGTAGTGCCCTAGCGCTTCCACGTATATTAGCTAGTATTTTAGAAAATTATCAAGTAAAAGGCGGTATCAAAATTCCTAAAGTTCTGATTCCATATTGTGGTTTTGATACGATAGATTAACTTTAAAAAATTATGCGTCATCTTCTCACCATTTTCATTTGCTTTAATTGTTTCATGAGTTTTGCTCAAGATTCAAAACTAGCAGAAAACTATATGGATCAAGGTGAGTACAAAAAAGCTCTTAGTATTTATAAAAAGATATATGAGCAAAATCGTAGTAACCCAAGTGCTGTATATAATGTCATTGAAGTTTATCAGCAATTAGAACGTTACGATAGTGCAGATTCCTTAATTGATATAGCTCAGCAATTAGCCCCTCGTAACAAACAGTTGTTAATTGAGAAAGGTTACAACGCAAGGTTACAAGGAAAAGATAGTCTTGCAACTTTATACTATAAAGAAGCTATACAAGTAATCGATTCTATGCCTAATTTGACCTATCAAATTGCCAGAAGATTTGAAGAACGTAATGAGCTTGAAGAGGCTATAATAGCTTTTGAAAAAGGAATGTCTATTAATGATAAGCTCAACTATAATTATCAATTAGCAAGATTATACGGAGAACAAGGTGATTTAGAGAAAATGTTTGATGCAAACATTAATCTCATTGAGCAAAATGCTGCTTACCGTCCTAGGGCACAGGCGTTGTTTTCTCAATATGTTACAGATGATGCAGAAAATGAAGGCAACAAACTCCTTAGAAAGGTTCTCTTACTTCGTCTACGAGATAATCCAGATCCTATTTATAACCAGTTGTTATCGTGGTTATTTGTACAGCAAAAGGATTTTAAAAAAGCCTTTATTCAAGAAAAAGCTATTTATAAGAGAGAACAAACTAATATGAATAACATTCAGGATCTTGTAGAAACAGCTATTGATGAGAATGATCTTGAAGCTGCAGACGAGATACTGGATTACATGATTGAAGAAACACAATCTATAAATGTCAAGTATCTAGCACAAGTCTTGAAAATAAAACTAAAAGCAAATGCAGCCGCAGCTAGTGAGTACGACCTCATTAATCAACAGTATGAGCAGCTTCTTGAAATTTATGGTACAGAAAAGGAAACCTTTAGATTACAATTAGATTATGCAAATTTCCTTGCTTTTAAAAACAACAATGCGGCAAAGGCGAGTGATTTACTCACTAAACTAGAAAAAACTAATTTAAGTAAATTTCAAAAAGCCGATGTTAAAATGTTGCTAGCTGATATACTTGTCTTACAAGAGCAATTTAATCGTGCCTTAATTTTATACAGTCAGATTCAAAATGATCTTCCTAACGACTTACGTTCTCAAGAATCACAGTTCAAAGTGGCTCGCACAAGTTATTATCAAGGCGACTTTCCTTGGAGTCTCACACAACTAAAAGTTTTACGCAGCGCTGCTAGTAAATTAATTGCAAACGATGCCATGGAACTTAGTCTGGTTATTGCAGATCACTCTTTAGAAGATACCACCTTTGTTGCTTTGAAAGCTTTCGCGAAAGCGGAATTAAAACAATATCAAAACAAAAGAGCAGAGGCTATTACTCTTTACGATAGACTGCTACAAGATCATAAAGGCGACCCAATAGAAGATGAAGCATTGTTAAAACAAGCCCAGTTATATGAGGTAGAAGGGAATTATGAAAATGCGCGAGATAATTATCAAACAATTATTGATAACTACAGCGATGGGATTCTTGCAGATGATGCTTACTATAGATTGGGTTTACTCTACCAAGAGCAGCTTGAAGATCCAGAAAAGGCTAAAAGTCTTTTTGAAAAAATCATTTTTTCACATGCAGATAGTATACACTTTGTAGATGCACGCAGGCGCTACCGTAGGCTGCGAGGAGATGAAAATATAAAGGCGTTTTAAAGCGCAATAAAATTATTCAATGATTATATATAATGTTACCTGTAGTATGCATGCTTCATTAGAAGCACAATGGATTCCATGGATAAGAGAACACATTGCAAAAGTATTAGGAACAGGACTGTTTATGGATGCTCGCTTTACTAGAGTTCTTGTTGAAGATCAAGATGGGCATAGTACTTTCTCTATTCAATACAAAGCAAATAGTAAAGAGGCATTGTTAGAGTATTATAATGACCATGCTCCTGTGCTAAGAAAAGAAAGTTTGGAGAAATTTGGTGATCAAGTCCTGTCTTTTAGAACAGAATTAGAACTCATTGACGAATATAACGTGCGACGCAATTAGTCTCAATTAAATACAGTTGGTAAGTTTCAAGCGTTGTTATTAACGTAAAACTGTGACTTAATCCATAACTGAAAACTAAAAACATTTGGCTAAATACAAACCCAAATATCAATCACAAGACAAAGGAGTTACTGCAAAGAAACACCTAGGCCAGCACTTTTTGAAAGACGATACTGTTGCAATACGTATTGCAGATTGTTTAAGCTATAAAGGATATGACCAAGTTCTCGAGATAGGACCAGGAACAGGTGTGCTTACTAAACACGTCATAAGAAAGAACATTAAGGTCACAGCTTTAGAGTTAGATAGTGAGTCTGTTGTTTATTTAAAGCATAGTTTTCCTGTAGAACATTCTAAAATTGTAAATGATAAAACCTTTGAGGTTATAGAAGCAGATTTTTTAAAAAAAGATCTGAAAGATATCTATGGAAATGGTTCTTTTGCGATAATAGGTAATTTTCCTTATAACATAAGTACTCAAATTGTTTTTAAAACCATTGAGAATAGGGATCAAATACCAGAATTTGGTGGCATGTTTCAAAAAGAAGTAGCAAAACGTATATGCGCTCCACATGGTTCTAAAACTTATGGCATTTTATCTGTTCTAGCTCAAGCGTACTATCATGCAGATTATTTATTTACTGTAGGTCCAGATGTATTTAATCCACCGCCTAAAGTAGATAGTGGTGTCTTACTTTTAACTCGCAGGGCAGACTATGATGATTTACCATGCTCGTATTCAAAATTGCGCCAAGTGGTGAAACTAGCTTTTCAGCAAAGACGTAAAACACTTAGAAACTCTTTAAAAACGATGAATTTACCTGACGAGATGAGAGAGAAGGAGATTTTTAATTTGCGACCAGAACAAATAAGTGTAGAAATGTTTGTAGAGTTAGTTCAAGAAATTGAAAAATATCCAGATCCTAATATATAAAACCAATATATCAATATAAGCAACTACAATACTTACAGTTGTTTTGTGGTATTGGTTTTGTTTAACTTTGTTTATAATTTAAAATAAGAACACATGGCACTAGAAATAACAGATGCAAATTTTGAAGAAACAGTATTAAAGAGTGATAAGCCAGTAATGGTTGATTTTTGGGCAGCGTGGTGTGGACCTTGTCGTATGGTAGGACCTATCATTGATGAAGTTTCTGCAGAATATGCTGATAAAGCTATAGTAGGAAAAATGGATGTAGATGCAAATCAAGAATTTGCTGCAAAGTACGGAGTACGTAATATACCTACGGTTTTAGTTTTTCAAAATGGAGAAGTAGTAGGTCGTCAGGTAGGAGTTGCTCCTAAGAATGCTTACACTGAAGCTCTAGACGCTTTAATTTAATAATAAAACTCAAATTTTTAGAACGCCTATTCTTTTGATAAAGAATGGGCTTTTTTTATGATTTATTTTTAAAGCATGTTTAAAGGTTACCGTCAGAGTCTAGAAAGACTATTTCTAATACTAGATAACCCTATTGAATTCTTATTGTTTCATTAAATCAGGTTCCTTTTTTAAAACTTTAACCTCGCACTCATGAAATTTAAGAAATTACTAGTACTGCAATTCAATGCATCAGATTACATTGAAAATAAAAATGAATAATTCAATCGTATTAAAAAGCCGTCCTCAAGGTACTCCTACTTTAGATAATTTTGAAATTAAAGAAATTGAAAAACCGCAGCCAAAAGATGGAGAAGTATTATTAAAATCTATATATGTTTCTGTAGATCCTTATTTAAGAGGACGCATGAGAGACGAGAAATCTTATATAGAACCATTTGAACTTAATAAACCTATTTCATCTGCTATTGTTGCAGAGGTAGTAGAGAGTAAAAATGATAAATTTAAACAAGGAGATTATCTCACTGGGATGTTGCAATGGCAACAGTTTCAAACCACAAATGCAAACCATTTGAGAAAAGTAGACGGCGACAAGGTTAATTTAAGCGCGTATTTAGGTGTCTTAGGTTTAACAGGTCTTACCGCTTACTTTGGGTTGATGGATATAGGATCGCCCGAAAAAGGCGAGACGCTTTTAGTATCTGGTGCTGCTGGTGCAGTAGGATCCATAGTCGGACAGATAGGTAAAATTAAAGGATTAAAGGTTATAGGAATAGCAGGTAGTGATGAAAAAATTAATTTAATTAAAGATAAATTTAATTTTGATGAAGGGATCAATTACAGTAAGACAGACGATATGAGTGCCGCAATTAAAGAACTCGCTCCAGATGGAATAGATATATATTTTGATAACGTAGGTAGTTATACACTAGACGCTGCTATGAATAATATTAATCGTTTTGGAAGGGTAATAAATTGCGGTGCCATTTCCTTGTATAATGAGACTGAGCAGCCTACAGGTCCTAGGTTGGAAACAACTCTAGTCAAGAAAAGTGTAAAAATGCAAGGCTTTATAGTGAGAAATTATGAAAGCCGTTTTCAAGATGGGATTAAAGAATTGTCTCAATGGTTGACTACAGGGCAATTAAAACATGAAGAAACTATTGTAAGCGGTTTTGATCATATTCCTAAAGCGTTTATTGACCTATTTGATGGTAAGAATAAAGGTAAAATGGTAGTAAAAGTAGACTAAGTTTTAAGTACCGATTTAATACTGAAAATGATTCCGCTTTCGCGAAAGCGGAATTTTTTTATGCTTTTTAGACATTTCTCATATGTAATTCAAGATATATAATCGTGGGTTAAATTTCTTATCTTCACCTCATGGATGTACAGATAGAACTGAATAAAACCTCTGGATTTAAAAATTTACAGCTTCTAGCGAGTCAAGTAGTAGAAGGTTACATAAGCGGTATGCATAAATCTCCTTTCCATGGTTTTAGTGCAGAGTTTGCTGAACATAAAAATTACAA
>CAZBCH010000073.1:0-7638 GCA_964490235.1 uncultured Flavobacteriaceae bacterium
GGTATTTATAAAAAAGGTAACAATAAGAAATCCTTCACACCAGAACAAGTTCAAGCTGCGAAGGAAGCGTTTCAAATTCAAGTACAAATAGAAAAAAGAAAAACCTGGATCACGCTGTTGCTCACTTTAATTATTGTACCATTAGTTCTATGGGCATTAGTAGAACTATATCTTTTTACATTTAATTAAATTATAATTTAAGAAACTAAATAAATAATCTATTTCTTAGAATCTATATTGTTTGCTAGAAAGGCTCCATATTTAAGTATCGCAACAAATACTACTCCACCTAAGGCGTTACCTAATAAAGAGGTACCTTGAAAAGTCAGGTAATCCATAAAAGTAATTTTATCAGTAACTAGAAAACCTGTAAATACTTCTATACTGCCCACTATACTGTGATGCAATCCTGCAAGAGCAATTATAAAAGTAATAACATAAATAACCATTATCTTTCCAGTCACTCGATGTGTAGATGTAATTATCCATGATAATAAAGCCATTAACCATCCAGCCAAAACAGAACTTCCTAGAATTACATCTCTAGAAAAATGATTCACATGTTCAGCAAGGTTTTTGATCCCAGAATTTGATATAATGCCTAATTCTGGACCTATCCACACTAAAAAAGCTCCAATTAAGTATCCACCTATAAGATTTCCTAATATGACCACACCCCATAATGCCATTAAATCTGATAAGGTTTTTCTTCCTCCTAGAACAGGTAGCGATAAGAGAGAGGTTTGTTCTGTAAAAAGGACTGACTTGCCTAGAACTACCAGTATAAATCCTAATGGATATACAAATGCTGCTATATATGGAATGATTTCTTTATCAATTTTACCTTCAAAAAAACTGTAAACGATCACGACCACTAAAAAACTAAAACCTATTTCTAGACCAGCCATGAAACTACTTAAAAAAGTAGATAGCCTATTTTTCTTATATGTATCAAGTCCTTCACAAAGCTGTTTTACCAGAATATCATCATGATTTTCTACCTCTTCTTTTTCAGATTTAGTCTCGATAACTTCTTCTACTTTCTTATCTTCCATAATACTAAGAGTTTGATAAACATTCTTTTAGAAAATAATATTAACTCAATTACTTTATAAAGATAAACAGGAAAGACATAGTTGTATTATAAGTTAAGATTCATTTATGTTTATTTATTTAAAATTACAGAGATCAATTAAGATCGTACCTTTATAAAAATATTAAAAATTTACAATGAAGTTAAGTACGGTCGTACCTGTCTCACGATTAACAAACCCTATAGATTATAGTTCTAGAATTTTGCTCTTAGGTAGTTGTTTTACAGAAAACATAGGCGCAAAATTATCGTATTTTGGATTTAATACAACGGTAAATCCTTTTGGTATTATATTTAATTCAAGTAATTTAAAAATACTTATAGAACGTGCGATAAACAAAGTTTCATTCACTAAAGAAGATTGCTCAAAGCATTTTTGTTATCTAGCACATTCAGATATGAATGATACTGATACTATCCAGCTACTTGACAATCTAAATAACGCTAGACTGAACTTAGAAAAATCTCTTTTTCACTCTACTCATTTATACCTAACATTAGGTACCGCATGGATTTATCGTCATATTGAAAAAGACATCATTGTTGCAAATTGTCATAAACAACCTCAATCTATTTTTAAAAAAGAATTATTACGTATTGAAGTTATAACATCAGATCTTAATGAGATTAAAACTCTGGTGACATCGGTGAATAAGACTATAAGCATCACTTTTACATTATCTCCTGTACGACATATTAAAGATGGTTTTGTAGAAAACCAGCGTAGCAAATCACGATTGCATGAAGCCATTCATTCTCATATAGAAAACACTAATTCACAATACTTTCCTGCCTATGAAATTGTTATGGATGAACTAAGAGACTACCGCTTTTATAAGCGTGATATGATACATTTGAATGATGTAGGAATAGACTTTATTTGGTCTCGCTTTCGCGAAAGCGCAATTAATAACAATACCTTGACACAGCAAAAAGCGGTAGAAAAATATCGTAAACTGTCGCAACATAGGCCTACTAATATAGAAATGCATCTAGATCAAGTTCAAAAAATGAAAGAAGAATTAATGCATAAATTTCCAAAGACATACCTATAAATGAAAGATATTTTTAAATATGTAATCAGTGCACTTATAGCAGTTTTGATTTTTTATGCTATCAATGCGTTGATTGAAAATAATAGAGAGAAAGAACAACTTCTAGCCGAGACAGCGCTAATCGAAAAAGAAATTAAAAATGTAAGTAAACTCGTGGTAACAGAAATGAAATATGCCAAAGTTTACACGTACGAAAACACCAAATCTTATGGATGGGATTTCTTTTCCAGTCAGAAAAGTGCACTGATAGTTTCTAATGCTACTGCACAAATTTCTTATGACTTAAAAAAGTTAAAGTACGAGGTTGATCCTCAAAATAAAATAATCACACTACTCTATTTACCTGATCCTGAACTTATAATTGACCCTAATATCAGTTTTTATAAGATGGAAAATGGTCTGATAAATAGATTTGAAGGTAGCGATTACAACACTATCAAACGTAAAATACGATCTGACCTAAAAAGTCAAATTAAAAAAGATGATGTCATGAAAAATGCTCAAAATAGATTGCTTACAGAATTGAGCAATATCTATATTTTGAGCACGAGTATGGGATGGAAACTGGTATATAATGAAACTGAAATTCAAAACACCCTAGACCTAGAAAAAGTATTACTCTAGATTATTCTTCCATAATTTTATGTTCTGCAGCAGCAGTTTTTTCAAATTCTGCTTCCAGTAATTGATAATATTTATTGAATATTTCCTTCTTGATGTTACAAGATTTGGCGTTTTTTTCTAGTGCCGCGGTAAATTCTTCTGATGTTATTTTTTTCTCCATAAAATCATTAGTGAGCTGTGGACGTTCCATTTTGCAAGATGCGTAGTCATTGTAGGCAGCGACATACTTTTTATATGTCTCACTACTTTTAACTGGATCATTAGAATTTGCAACTTTCTTCTCGGTAGTATTGCTACAACTGGTTAAAACAATAAAACAGATTAATAAAATAAGATTTTTCATATAGAACAATTTAATTTTTGATAAAAATATAAACAACTTCATTTTTTACAAAGCAGCTCAAGTACTTTTTAAATTTTTGAAATATAGGACAGTTGCCTTATAAAGGTAATCGATTTGTCAGATTATTTTTGTTTTAGAAAAATTATCTATGTGGAAGTCTGTTTTATATCCTAATAAAGCCAATTCAAATATATACGTTGCTGCAGCTTTTGTACTATTTCTATACTTTACAGGTTCTTTGAGTGCCATGGCTGTTTTGTTTGCCTACTTTTTAGAAACCATTATTATTGGGCTTTTTATGATTATTAAAATGACCTATATTACTTTGTATAGTGATGATCCTAAAGGAATAAACGCAGGTAAAATAATGTTCTTTTGTGTACACTACGGCGGCTTTGTGGCAATACAATCTATTTTTGCTTTTACTTATCTAGAAATAGAAGGTTCTGTAGAGATAGGCAGTGGCTTTAATATTTTAGAAAATTATAAATATGTATTGCAATTAGAGAATATATGGTTGCTTGTAGGACTTACTGTTTTTTCACATTTATACACTTTAGTTACCGTGTTTATAAATGAAAAAAGATACAAAGACATTACCACATCTGAAATTATGGTTGCCCCTTATGTTAGGATTTTTGTGCAACAGTTTGTGGTAATCCTAGCGGGCTTTTTTATGTTTTGGAGTAGTGAAGTTGCTGCTGTACTACTATTAGTGATAATACGTACGTTTGTAGATTGTTGTATTATTTCTATTAAAGAAGGCAGTCCTTTATTAGAATGGCTGGTAAAACAAAAAAGACCACCAGAGCTAAGTGAAGAAGAGTTTAGAAAACAACTTAAGAATCTTAGTGAATAGAACTATAATTATTTAAAAGCAAAAATCCCTTTTCAATTAATCAAAAAAGGATTTTCTTCAAATCAACTAAACCATTATTTTCTAGATCTACGATCCCTATATTCTTTCATCATTTTACGCCTGAAGTCTACCTCGGCTTTTTTTAATTTGAGAAACCGCTTTGCTCCTATGACTGCTATAATTTCATTGTGCTTGTAATCAATATTAGTAGCGCTAATTTTTTGATCTAAAGCTACCATTTGATCTACATAACCTAGAGCTTCTTTCTCAGTCATCGTCTCAAAAGAGTTTTCTAATTTCTTTACAAGATCTTTCTTTTGCCTTTCTAGTTTATTGCGTTCTTCTTTGATACTGTTATAAAGTGGCCAGAACTTTTGTGCCTCTTCTGTAGATAGTTCTAATTCTTTAGTTAAATGAGCAATTAGTAGAGACTTTATTTGACTTCTCATCTCCTCTCTACGACTGTCACGATCACTTTTATCTGGCGGCTGCGCTGTCATATTTAATGAAAATAAAGCGCAAATAATTATAAATATGTATTTCATTCTATTAGTATTTGATCTAATGAACCATCTTCCATAAGGTAGTCTAACAGTTCATTATCGGTTATTTCTTGATCTATTTTTATATCGCTTAGAACACTATTATCAGCAAACAGTATTTCTATTGACTCTTCATCTTGTAAAAAATTAGACTGGGCTAGATATTCAATGATCTCCTGATCGTTTACATCGGCAAAAGTCACTGTATTTTCTTGATTTCCTGTAAACAATCCATTTAAAGCGATAACTCCTATAAATACTGCAGCAACAGCTAGTAATGGGTACAACCATTTCTTAGAGTCACTTGATGTCTTATGATGCAAAGAAATTACTTTAGACTCATGTTCTAAATGACTCATTAATACACTATCAAGGTTATCAAAATAGTCTTTAGGAACTTCAAAACCAGCCTTTTTATTCAAATTACTTTTAGGAACGTTCTCTAATACACGATCAGTAAGTTGATCAAAATAACCATCTGGTATTTGAAAACCTGCTTTATTATGTATATCATTCTTTCTCATATTCTTATGACTCCTAAAAAGTCTTTTAGTTTAATTTTCTTTTATAAAATTTTCAACTTTTTTTGCTGCTATGTGATACGTACTTTTAACAGCACCTTCTGTAAGATCTAGTATATCTGCAATGTCCTTGAATTTTAAATCATCATAATATCTAAAATTAAAAACTTCCCTTTGTCTGTCTGGCAGTTGTAATAATGCTTTTTGCAACGCCAGTTCAATTTCATCGCCAGTAAAATAAACATCTGCCTCCAGTTTTTCTGTAAGATGATCTTGCAATTCTTGTGAGGATAATTGCAAATTGCGAGCCTTTTTGTTTAAAAACGTCATACTTTCATTGTATGCTATCCTAAACATCCATGTAGACAGTTTGCTATTACCGTTAAAGTTTTTAATACCCTTAAATATCTTAATAAAGACATTTTGCAAGACATCATCTGCATCATCATGAACAAGTACTATTTTCCTAATCTGCCAGTATAATTGTTCCTTATTTTGAGACACTAATAGACGATATCCTTGATTTGCTGTCGCGTCATCAAGAATTAAGGATAGTATCTCATCATCAGGCGTGTTACTCATACAATTATTAGGACTTATTTTTTGTAGAATAGTTTAATTGATTATAAAAATAATTTAAATGATTGATTATCGTAAAACAAGTACATAATAATTATATTTACTTCTTATTTAAGAATATTATGAGTCAAGACAATTTTCCTCAATATGATCGGCCATTTGAAGCTTTATCGATGGTTACTGATGATGTAAGAGCTTCATTCTATAAAAAAACCTATGCTCATGTAGCTATCGCAGTGCTATTATTTGTTGTTGTAGAAGGACTGCTTTTACAAATTGAGCCGTTGGTGAATTTTATGTTTAGTCTTACTCAAGGATGGACGTGGTTAATAGTTCTTGGAATATTTATGTGGGCTACATCCTATGCCGAAAAAATGGCTCATAAAACTCATGATCGCAACAAACAATATCTAGGCTTATTTCTTTGTGTAGTTGCCTATGCTATTATTTTCATTCCTTTGATTTCTATTGCGCTTCAATATCAACAAATAATAGGTGGCAGTGCAGAAAGTAATTTAATAGGTCAAGCCGCGGCTGTAACTTTATCATTATTTGCAGCTTTAAGTGCCGTTGTCATAGTAACTAAAAAAGATTTCTCGTTCTTAAGAAGTATTCTAGCAGTAGGTTTCATTATTGCACTAGGTTTAATTATTGCTGGAATGATCTTTGGATTTGATCTAGGTTTATTTTTTAGTGGTGCGATGGTTGTTCTAGCTGCTGGTTCCATCTTATATCAAACTTCTAATTTAGTACATGAATACCATACAGATCAATATGTAGGTGCCGCAGTAGGTTTATTCTCGTCATTGATGCTGCTGTTTTGGTATATTTTACAAATATTCATGTCTCGCGATTAATATTTTAATTTACATATTATTACTTCAGCCCAATTCAGAAACCTTTTGGGTAGCACCTTATGTGATCGCAGCTTTTCTTTTTGGACTAGTAATGGTTGTGATTCATTTTATCCTGCGCAATCTTCAGATTAAACGCGATTTTCTTTGGTACAGACAACTGTTGTCGCATCGCAGGTTACCGCTTTCGCGAAAGCGTATCCTAGAAAATTATCCCTTTTATAAACATCTTAATTCTAGATTTAAAAAAGAGTTTGAACATAGAGTTGCGACATTTATTGAAGCTAAACAGTTTAAGCACCGTTATGAAGATCATGTAACAGATGAGCAGGTAGTGTTAGTTTCTTGCGTTGCATGTCGATTAACCTTCGGTAGGCGCAATTATGCATACCCTTTGCTTAATGCTATTTTGTTTTTTCCAGAACCTTTTATGAGCCCTACAAATGAGGCATTGCATAAAGGAGAATTTAATCCTACAGCAAAAGTTCTTGCCATATCATGGCCAGACTTTAAAAAAGGTATGGACGTGACTACAGATAATTTACATTTAGGTTTACATGAGTTTACCCATGTGATACACTTTGAAAGTAAACATAGTACTAATGTAGACGCTACACGATTTAAAAAATTCACTCAAGAAATACTGAGAGAGCTCATGAAACCAGAGGTAAGAGCAAAAGTTGATGCCACTAGATTTTTTAGAGACTATGCATTTACAAATCAATATGAATTTATGGCTGTACTTTCAGAATATTATTTTGAATCTAACGCTTTATTTGAACAGGAATTTCCTGCAATCTATAAACATTTAACCAAAGCCTTACTCTTTAAAAAAGAGTGGATATTGAATTAATATATCATAAAGCGACGTTTCCTTTGAAAGCAAACTGACAAATTGTTTTTCAAACATTTCAAATGACATCTAATTAAAAACCCCAAAGTTTTAAACTTTGGGGTTAAATTTTTAATGCTAATACTAATACCTAGTCTCTAGTCAACTTTTTATAACGTATTCTTTTAGGAGCGTGATCACCTAAACGTTTCCTTTTGTTCTCTTCGTACTCTGTAAAACTTCCTTCAAAAGAATAGATTTGAGAATCTCCTTCAAAAGCAATTATATGTGTACATACTCTATCTAAGAACCATCTATCGTGCGATATAATTACCG
>CAZBCH010000074.1:0-1702 GCA_964490235.1 uncultured Flavobacteriaceae bacterium
AGCTTAATCCTGATATTTAGAAAATGGGAAAATCTCAAATTTTATGGTACTCTCATTATTAAGAGATTCAACTTTCTTGGGTATCTATTTATTGGAGAAGGCTGCGTTGCAATGCTGCTGTACTTTGCGACGGCTCGTGAAGAATTTTCCCAAACATTACATGTCAGTTATGTGAGTATTAACCTTTATGAATGCTTTAATATTCTCACCATTGGGCTTCTATTTCTTCTGATCTCAACAGCTTTAGACAAAGCAAAATTTATTAAAGACGAAAATGATTTAACCATTTAGCCCATGCCTATTATCATCCACCTAGACGTGATGCTTGCTCAACGAAAAATGAAAAGCAAAGAACTAGCCGAAATTATAGGAATAACTCAGGCAAACCTATCAATTTTGCGTTCTGGAAAGGCTAAAGCCGTTCGTTTTTCGACGCTTGAAGCTATTTGTAAAGCGCTCGATTGTCAACCTGGCGATATCCTTGAATACACCACTTAATTTATATATCATGAAAACAAACACCGCAACCCTATATACTGTTCTAAAAGTCGTTTTTTGGATTATCTTCATTGGCTATTTAATTCAGGCAGGATCCATAATAGTCAACTACTTGATTAGCGTATTTAATTCTAACGCATCTAAAAACATGATTTTAGGAGTATCACATTCGAATCTCTTCGAACTTGATTTATGGCAATACACCGGATATCTTTCTTTCTGGATTGCCATTTTACTATCCAAAGCATACATGGCGTATCTGGCCATTAAAATTTTTGATAAGATAAATTTGGATAATCCTTTTAGTGAAAAAGTGGCCACACTAATTGTAAAAATTAGCCATGCCGCGTTAGGAGCTGGTATTATCGCCATAATTGCACAAGGTCACACAGAATGGCTTGCAAAACAAGGATTTGATGTGATTACGAACTGGAATGGTGGTCAGTTTCTATTCTTAGCTGGTATTATTTATATGATTGCGCAAATCTTCAAAAGAGGAATACAGTTACAACAAGAAAATGAATTGACGATCTGATGTTATTCAAATAAAAAAATCCCAAACTCCATAAGGAGTTTGGGATCATATATCGAAATTGATTTTACTTAATCTGCCAATACAATTGCCTTGTTATCGCCCATTTGCAAAGTACCACTATTAATTTCAAGAATCCATTTTCCATCATGCTGTGTGAATTTGTTCTCAAATCCTTCAGCAATGGTAGGACTCCCATCAAATTTAACCTTACCTTCTCCTAACAAAGAAACGATAGGCGCGTGATTATCTAACATTTGGAATTCACCGTTCACACCAGGAACAGTAAGGCTTTCTACCTCACCACTCACTAAAGATGCTTCTGGAGTTACTATTTCTAAATACATACTTTTTAGATTTAAGATGATAGATTTACGAAGAGAATCTAATTTCTCAACTCGCTTGCCTAACCTCTAATTTAAGCTTCAGCTAACATTTTGTCACCAGCCTCTATTGCCTCTTCAATGGTACCTTTCAAGTTAAAGGCCGCTTCAGGTAGGTGATCTAATTCACCGTCCATAATCATATTAAATCCTTTGATGGTATCTTTAATATCTACCAAACACCCAGGAATACCCGTAAACTGCTCCGCCACGTGGAAAGGCTGTGACAAGAAACGTTGCACTCGACGCGCACGTCCTACAGCTAACTTATCTTCTTCAGATAATTCTT
>CAZBCH010000075.1:0-14050 GCA_964490235.1 uncultured Flavobacteriaceae bacterium
TTTAACAGATTATTATCCTACTAAAACAATAGGATTTAAATAAGTGTTTTAAAATAAGTGTGTTATAACAATTATTTTATTGTCCTATTCACAACTATACATTCTTCATAGTTAAGAAAGCTATAAAGCTTGATTAAAAAACAATTGTAATATCTTACATTTGCATTTCAATAAAGAGGAAAGATTTGGCTGCTTGCGACCTCGTTTTCATTAGAAAACACAAACGCTAAAACAGTGTACTGCGCAAAACAATACAGCCACTTTATCTTCTTGTATTTATTAATCACGCGAGGTTTGTAATTATTACGCTTTCGCGAAAGCGCACATATAAAATGCCATATTTATTTACATCAGAGTCCGTGAGTGAAGGACATCCAGACAAAGTTGCTGATCAAATTAGTGATGCATTACTTGATAACTTTCTAGCATTTGATCCAGAATCAAAAGTAGCTTGTGAGACTCTTGTAACCACTGGACAAGTAGTTCTTGCTGGAGAAGTAAAATCAAACACCTACATAGACGCCGCACAAATTGCTCGCGACGTTATTAATAAAATAGGTTATACAAAAGGTGCATACCAGTTTTCTGGAGACTCTTGTGGGGTTATTTCTTTAATTCATGAGCAATCTCAAGATATTAATCAAGGTGTAGATCGAGCGACCAAAGAAGAGCAAGGTGCTGGTGATCAAGGAATGATGTTCGGTTATGCGACTAATGAGACTGAAAATTATATGCCGCTGGCACTAGACATTTCACATAAAATATTGATTGAACTTGCTGCTTTACGTCGTGAAATGAAAGATATCACTTATTTACGTCCAGATGCAAAATCTCAAGTGACGATTGAATATAGCGATGATAACGTACCGCAACGTATTGATGCGATTGTTATTTCCACACAACATGATGATTTTAATGAAGATGACCATGCCATGCTGGCTCAAATCAAA
Organism: uncultured Flavobacteriaceae bacterium; assembly: GCA_964490235.1. GTDB lineage: Bacteria > Bacteroidota > Bacteroidia > Flavobacteriales > Flavobacteriaceae > Nonlabens. The sequence continues at coordinate 951 of CAZBCH010000075.1, forward strand.
AAAGATCTTGTTGAAATATTAATTCCGCGAGTGAAGAAATTATTGCCAGAATATGCTCAAAAATTATTTAATGACGATATTACTTATCACATTAATCCTACGGGCAAATTTGTAATAGGTGGACCACATGGCGACACTGGCTTAACTGGTCGTAAGATTATAGTTGATACTTATGGAGGAAAAGGCGCTCATGGTGGTGGTGCTTTTTCTGGAAAAGATCCTTCTAAAGTAGATAGAAGTGCTGCATATGCATCGCGTCATGTTGCAAAAAATCTTGTTGCAGCTGGTCTTTGTACAGAAGTACTCGTTCAGGTTTCTTATGCTATAGGTGTAGTAGAACCTACATCTATTAACGTAGAAACTTACGGAACTTCTACGGTAGACTTAACTGATGGAGAAATTTCTAAAAAAGTTGCTCAAATTTTTGACATGCGTCCAGCGGCAATTGAGTCTCGTTTAAAATTAAGAAATCCTATTTATCAAGAAACAGCTGCATACGGCCACATGGGTAGAACACCTCGTACTGAAAAGTTAGTTTTTGAATCACCTTATAATGGAAGAGTAGAGCGTGAAGTAGAACTTTTTACATGGGAAAAATTAGATTTTGTAGATGAAGTAAAGAAGGCTTTCTCTCTTTAGTTTCTATAAAACACTTTAAAAAACACTCTGTTAAGAATTTATCTTAACAGAGTGTTTTTTTTAGTACATTTAATTACTAACACATAACATATGAAAAATTTAATTTTCTTCTTATTATTTCTTTTTATCTCGGTGAGTAATATTCAAGCACAAGAAGTAAGTAAAGAAGACCAAGCTAAGGAAGCCAAACTACTTGAATTGATGTCTATTAAAATTGATATGGATATTGATGAAGAACTTTTCGTAGAAGTGACGCCTAATACCTTTGTGTCAGAAAGCCCTAAGTCTGTAATAATGGCAATGGTTGTCCCACAAACTTATGAAAAGGCAAAAGAATCCATGAGCTCAGGACAGAGCGCTGATTTTAAGGTAGAAAAAAGAGGCGAAATGGAAATAGAAGGAATTAGTGTCCTTTTTATGGAAGGTACCAGTGTAGCAGAAGGCAGCACATTAGTAAGCAAGGTATATTGTTTACAATACGATGAAGAGAACTGCATCATGGCAATGGGAATGGTAGAAGATAATGCTAGCAAAGCCTATTTTGATGCGGTAGAAAAAGCCCTTAAATCGGTAGTGAAAAAGTATTAAATATACTTCAACCCTTATTTAATAAAGCTCTCTAAGTCATAAGTCATGATTTAGGGAGTTTTTTTAGCTCTAATTAGAACCCAAACTTATAACAAATCACACTTAAACTTGTTCATAACTCGGTTTTCAAAAAGCAGCTCAAAGACCTATATTTAAAATCGGTGAAATTCTATTTTTTAATATTTTAATTTACTTACAATCAGATTTTTAAAAAAACAATTCTCACTTAAATAAATTGCTTTACTCACTGCACTAGAACCAGCATTCATGTATTTAATATTTGACACAGAAACTACCGGATTACCTAAAAGATGGGACGCTCCTATTACAGATGTAGATAACTGGCCACGAGTGATACAAATTGCATGGCAATTGCACGATGCCATGGGAAATCTTATCGAGGCACAAGATTACTTGATCCAGCCAGATGGTTTTGACATTCCCTATGATGCAGAGCGTATTCACGGTATTTCTACAGCATTGGCTCAAAAAGATGGGATCCCTCTAGAAGAAATGCTTGCTAAATTCAACATTGCGTTGAGTAAAACAAAATTTGTCGTAGGTCAAAATCTAAAATTTGACCTGAATGTTACAGGAGCTGAGTTTGAACGTACGCAAATAGGTAATGATCTTCAAGAACTTCCAGTTCTAGACACTTGTACAGAGCATACTGCAAATCTTTGTCAAATTCCTGGAGGACGCTATGGTAAGTTTAAACTTCCTACACTAACTGAGCTGCATGAATTCTTATTTCAAGAACCCTTTGGTGAAGCCCATAATGCAACTGCTGATGTAGAGGCCACTACCAGATGTTTTCTTGAATTAATTAGAAAAGAGCAGTATTCACTGGCTCAGTTAGGTGTAGAAGAAGGTTATTTTTCTCGCTTTCGCGAAAGCAACCCTACCACTATCCAACCGGTAGGAATACCACATGTAAATCTTAAAAAAGCATCTGAAAAACTAAAAACTGATGCTGCACCAGAGATTACCAAAGAAGAAATAAAGGAAAACCTCAATGAATTAAATGAAGTAAAATTTGCTCATTTACATTCCCATAGTCAGTTTTCTATTCTACAATCTACGGCTAGCGTTAAAGATCTAGTAGATGCTGCAGCGGCAAACGATATGCCTGCGGTTGCGATGACAGATCATGCCAATATGATGGGAGCTTTTCATTTTGTAAAAGCTGTAAAAGCATACAATGCAAGTCTTGTGGATGCAGAAGATGGTTCACATCGCAATCCCATAAAACCTATAATAGGCTGTGAATTTCAGGTTTGTGAAGATATGCACGACCGCACTCATAAAGATAATGGTTATCAAATAGTCATACTAGCCAAAAATAAAAATGGATATCACAATCTAGCCAAGATGGCCAGTAAAGCTTATACAGACGGTTTTTACTACATGCCTCGTATAGATAAAAAGCTGGTAGAAGAGTATAAGGATGATCTTATCGTCTTAACTGGAAACATGTATGGAGAAGTACCTTCTAAAATTCTTAATCTAGGAGAGAAACAAGCCGAAGAAGCGCTTTTGTGGTGGAAAGAACATTTTGGAGAAGACTTATATATCGAGATCATGCGTCATGGGCAAGAAGATGAAAATAGAGCAAATGAGGTTTTGTTACAGTTTGCTCAAAAGCATGAGGTAAAAATAGTTGCTACTAATAACACCTATTACATACACAAAGATGATGCAAACGCACATGATATATTACTTTGTGTAAAAGACAATGAAAAGCAATCCACACCTATAGGTCGCGGGCGTGGTTATCGATACGGTTTACCTAATCAAGAGTATTATTATAAGAGTGATCTGGAAATGAAGGAGCTTTTTAAAGATCTTCCAGAAGCTATTTTTAATGTTCAAGAAATAGTCGATAAAATAGAAGCTTATGAACTAGCAAGAGATGTACTATTACCTGCCTTTGATATCCCAGCAGAATTTGTAGATCCTAATGACGCAATTGAAAACACTAAAAACGGAGAAAATAATTACTTAAGACACCTTACTTATGAAGGTGCAAAAATGCGTTACGGAGAAATCACGCCAGAGATCGAAGAACGATTAGAATTTGAGCTAGACACCATCGCAAGGACTGGTTATCCCGGTTACTTTTTAATTACTTGGGACTTTATTAAAGCCGCACGAGAGATGGATGTTGCCGTAGGTCCTGGTCGTGGTAGTGCTGCTGGAAGTGTGGTTGCTTATTGTCTGTGGATTACAAACGTAGATCCTATTCACTACGATCTTCTTTTTGAGCGTTTCTTAAATCCAGATCGTGTATCCATGCCCGATATTGATATAGACTTTGATGATGAGAACCGTCATAAGGTGATGGATTACGTAATTGAAAAATATGGAGCTTCACAAGTGGCACAAATTATCACTTATGGCACAATGGCTGCAAAGTCATCCATAAGAGATACTGCTCGAGCACTTGATTTACCTCTTCAAGATGCAGATCGTGTTGCCAAGCTAATTCCTGATTTTGCTAAGCTTAAAAAGATCTTTGCCTTAGAAGATAATGAAATAGGTAGCAAATTTAGAGGCGATGATGCAGATATGGTAAGAGAACTACGAGCACTCGCCGAAGGAAACGACCTTACCGCTGAAACATTAAAACAAGCACGTATCCTAGAAGGATCTGTAAGAAACACTGGAGTTCATGCTTGTGGTGTTATTATCACGCCAGACGATTTAACAAATTTTGTTCCAGTTGCAACAGCAAAAAATTCTGATCTTTATGTAACTCAATTTGATAACGAAGTTGTTGAAAGTGCAGGTCTTTTAAAAATGGACTTCTTAGGATTGAAAACCTTAAGTCAGATTAAAGATACAGTCGCCATTATAAAAGAACGCCATGGAATCGAGCTCGACATAGAGTCCATTCCATTAGATGATGAGAAAACTTATGAGCTTTTCCAGCGAGGAGAAACCACTGCTATTTTTCAATATGAAAGTGTTGGGATGCAAAAATACATGAGAGAACTCAAGCCTACTCAGTTTGCTGATCTTATTGCTATGAACGCTTTGTATCGTCCGGGACCTCTAGAATACATTCCAGAATTTATTGATCGTAAACATGGACGTAAAGAGATCGTTTATGATCTAGACGCCATGGAAGAATACCTTCAGGAAACATATGGAATTACGGTATATCAAGAGCAGGTGATGTTACTTTCTCAAAAACTAGCAAACTTCTCTAAAGGTGATGCAGATGTTTTGAGGAAAGCGATGGGTAAAAAGCAAATGGCAACGCTGCAAAAGATGAAGCCTAAATTTCTAGATGCTGGAGAAGGAAACGGTCATGATCGCACCATTCTAGAAAAGGTATGGAAAGACTGGGAAGCATTTGCCTCTTATGCATTTAATAAATCTCACTCGACTTGTTATGCCTGGATTGCTTATCAAACGGCTTATCTTAAAGCAAACTATGGAGCTGAGTTTATGGCGGCTACTCTTTCTAATAACATGAACCAGATCAAAGATGTAACTAAATTCATGGACGAGTGTCGTCGCATGGGTCTCGAGGTATTAGGGCCAGATGTCAATGAATCTAACTATAAATTTACAGTAAACCCTAAAGGAGCTATACGTTTTGGGATGGGAGCAGTAAAAGGTCTAGGCCATGGCGCAGTAATGACTATTATTGAGAACAGAAAAGATGCTCCCTATAAAAGTATTTTTGATATGGCAAAGCGTATTGACCTGCGCGCAGCAAATAAAAAGTCCTTTGAAGCTCTTGCATTAAGTGGTGGTTTTGATGGTTTAGGAGGAGAAAACAGAGCTCAGTTTTTCTATGAATTTGAAAACGGTCAGATCTTTCTGGAACAAGTGGTTAAGTATGCACAAAAATTTCAAGAAAATGAAAATAGTGCTCAGGTAAGTCTTTTTGGCGAAGCAAGCGACGTGCAAATTCCAGAACCTCAGTTACCAGTTTGTGAAGATTGGGGAACCATGGAAAAACTAAAAAGAGAAAAAGAAGTCGTAGGAATTTATATTTCTGGACATCCTCTAGATGACTATAAAAAAGAGATCGAATTTTTCTGTAACGCAAATCTTGCCGCTATGAAGGATCTTACTTCTTTAGTAAATAGAGAGTTAAGCTTTTGCGGTGTTATTACAGAAGCACGTCATATGATGAGTAAAGCAAACAAGCCATGGGGCATGTTTACACTAGAGGATTATGATGACACGTATGAATTCAGAATGTTCGGTGAAGATTATTTAAAATTCAGACACTTTCTAATCCCTAATACCTTTTTACATGCTAAGGTGAAAATTCAGCAAGGCTGGATCGATAAGAATACTGGCAAGCCTCGAGATCCTAGAATTCTATTTACTGCCATGTCACAATTACAAGATGTGATGTCACAAGCTGCCAAAAAACTTACCATTGAATTGCATGTAAGTGAGGTTTTAGAAGAGCGCATAGATTTATTAAAAGAAACCCTCGATAAGCATCAAGGAGATCACCGTTTGTACTTTAATCTTAAAGATCATGAAGAGAAAATCTCTCTGGACATGTCGGCTAGATTACAAAAGGTGAATGTGACTGCAGAATTGCTTGCTTTATTAGATGAAAATGAAATTACTTATGGAGTTGGGTAAACAACTAAAGTCTTACTAAATTTTGTCAACACCTTTCTTTTACCCAGAAAACAAGATAAATTCTACTCTTATGGAAAAGGAAAAATGTTTAAAAGCACGAGAACTCCTTTTCAAAAAATTATATTTGCGAGAATAATCCAGCGTATATGCAATTCAATATAACAAAAGACTTCCTAGAAGAAATACAGTCATTGATTGAAGTTAATGATAGTGAACAGCTGGAACGTATTCTCGAAGAAGTCCACTTTGCCGACATTGCCGAAATCATTGATGAGCTCAATCTAGAGCAAGCTGTATTTATAGTCAAACTCCTAGATTCAGAAAAAACGTCTGAGGCTTTAATGGAGCTGGACGAGGCGCAAAGAGATCGCATTTTAAATGCGTTATCACCTCGAGAGATTGCTGAGGAGCTAGAAGAAATGGATACTGATGATGCTGCCGATATCCTAAATGATTTACCAGAAAATATTGCCCAAGAAGTTATCAATGAGATAGAAGATGAGCAACATGCAGAAGATATCGTAGACCTACTGCGTTATGAAGAAAATAGCGCTGGTGGATTAATGGCAAAAGAGCTGGTACGTGTCAATGAAAACTGGACAGTAACAGGTTGTGTAAGTGAAATGCGTGCTCAAGCAGAAAACGTTACTCGTGTTCACTCCATTTATGTAGTCGATAATAACAATAAACTCAAAGGAAGACTTTCTCTTAAAGACCTGCTTACCAGCAAAGAAACTACTCCTATAAAAGACGTGTATATTCCAAAGGTGGATTTTGTAACAGTAAACACGTCTGGAGAAGAAGTTGCCCGTATCATGCGTAAATACGATCTAGAAGCCATTCCTGTAATTGATGAACTAGAACGACTCGTGGGACGCATTACTATTGATGATATTGTAGATTTTATAACCGAAGAGGCTGAAAAAGATTACCAACTTGCCAGTGGTATTTCTCAAGATGTTGAAGCAAACGATAGTATTTGGGACCTCACTAAAGCACGTCTTCCTTGGCTGGTTTTAGGACTTTTAGGAGGAATAGGAGCTGCTGCCATAATGGGTGGTTTTGAAGAAATTTTTGAAAAGCACGCTGTACTATTCTTTTTCACTCCACTTATTGCAGCAATGGCAGGAAACGTAGGAGTTCAATCCAGTGCAATTATCGTGCAAGGTATTGCAAATGACGATCTTAGAGGAAGTATTGGAAACAGGCTAATTAAAGAAATCTTGCTTGCAATGCTTAATGGTGTGATACTCGCAATTCTTTTATTTGCCTATACTTTTGCCACAAAAGGTGAGTTGCTCACATCCCTAGCAATCTCTGTTTCTCTTTTTGCTGTAATAATTGTAGCTGGTCTTGTAGGAACTTTTGTACCATTAGCCTTACATAAAAGAGGTATTGACCCAGCACTGGCAACCGGTCCATTTATCACTACGAGCAACGATATCTTTGGAATATTAATCTATTTTATGATCGCCAAAGCGATTATAGGAATATAATAGATGATTATTTTTACGCTTTCGCGAAAGCGGACTTTACAACAAACCCTAACTATATTCTAACTTTTCTATTAGAATTAAATATAGTCCATTGCTTATCTTTCCCCTATGAAAACGGCTTCGGTAAAAGAATTAAAAGATGAGCTTAAATTCAGATCTGATGAGGATTTGATAAAGATCGTATTGCGACTGTCGCGATTTAAAAAAGAAAATAAGGAACTACTCACCTACTTACTTTTTGAGTCTACTGATGAAGATGATTATATCGATAAGGTAAAAGCACTTATGGATAACCAGTTTCTTGCGCTGAATACTGCAAACAATTACCGCTTACAAAAAGGAGTGCGAAAAGTGCTTAGGGAAACCAAAAAATATGCTCGCTACTCTGGAAGCAAAGAAACTGAAGTGGCACTTCTTATACACTTTTGTAGGCTGATGAGAGAAACGCATCCACAAGTTATGCGCAGTAAAACTATGCGCGACTTGATGGCAAGGCAAATTGTTTTAATAAAAACACGCATCTCTACTCTACATGAAGATCTTCAATACGATTTTGAGCAAGAGCTTAATATGATTGAGATTTAGGCTATTAATTATCTTATTTTTACCAGATGAAAGTACTTCACTTAGATAGCAATCATGATGTTCTTGCAAAAATGCTAGAACAGGCAGGTTTTGAAAATCATTATGATTATACCTCTTCTAAAGAGGATATCATGAAAGTTATTGATAACTATGAAGGTCTAATTGTAAGAAGTAGATTCCCTATTGATCAAGAGTTCTTACAAGCAGCAAAAAAATTAAAATTTATCGGTCGTGTAGGCGCTGGACTTGAAAATATAGATCTGAAAGTAGCTGAATCATTAAATATTATTTGTTACAATGCTCCAGAAGGAAATAGAAATGCGGTAGGTGAACACGCATTAGGAATGTTATTATCGCTATTTAATCATTTGAATAGAGCAGATAAAGAGGTGCGGTCTGGATTATGGCAAAGAGAAGAAAATCGTGGCGTAGAACTAGAAGGTAAAACCGTAGGATTAATAGGTTACGGTAATATGGGTAAGGCTTTTGCTAAAAAGCTTTCAGGGTTTGACTGCAAGGTAATTTGTTATGACATCAAAAAAGCAGTAGGTGATATGTACTGCGGTCAGGTAAGTCTAGAAGAACTACAAAAACAAGCTGATGTTCTATCACTTCACATCCCACAGACACCAGATACTATAAAGATGGTAGATCAAGCTTTTATTAAGGCTTTTAAAAAGCCATTTTACTTTATTAATACTGCAAGAGGCAAGTCTGTAGTTACAATGGATCTTGTCGCTGCCTTAAAGAGTGGCAAAATATTAGGTGCAGGTCTCGATGTATTAGAATATGAAAAAGGTTCTTTTGAATCTCTTTTTCGCGCAAGCGAAATCCCAACAGCATTTAAAGAATTATTAAGTATGGACAATGTTATATTAAGTCCACATGTAGCAGGCTGGACGGTAGAATCAAAATATAAACTTGCTGAAGTTATTGCAAATAAAATTATCTTAAACCATCAATCATTATGAAAAAAGTAACAGGAATAGGCGGCATATTTTTTAAATGTAAGGATGTTGCTGCAACAAAGAAATGGTACGAAAAGCATTTAGGATTACCGGTAGATGATTATGGATGCACTTTCTGGCAAGCAGATAGTGTAAAGCTGGATAAAAAAGCAAGCCAACAATGGAGTCCATTTAAATCAGAGTCTACCTATTTTGAACCTGGAGAACAAGAGTTTATGATTAATTACCGCGTAGCAGATTTAAAAAGTTTAATGGAAGAACTGAAACAAAACGGAGTTAAAACAGTCGGTAAGATAGAAGAGTTTGATTATGGTAAATTTGGATGGATCATAGATTGTGATAACCGCAAGGTAGAATTATGGGAACCAGCAAATGAACACCTTTTTGAAAAATAATATACATTTACAACAACTAATCATAAATTACACAAAATGAGTACAGACGGATACGACAGCGCAAAAGAAAGTTTTGATAGTGCCAAAGATGCTGCCAAAGAAACTTTTAATGATGCCGCAAGTAGCGCACAAAAAAGCGCAAACGAATTTAAACAAAATTTTAACCAGACCGTGAATAACCAAGACAATAAGAAAGTTCTAGCAGGAATTCTCGGAATTTTCTTTGGTGGTTTAGGAGTTCATAAATTTATTTTGGGATACAATACAGAAGGGTTTATACTTTTAGGAATTTTTCTAATATCGTTTCCATTAATGTGTATCATCATAGGAGTTTTTACTATGTATATTCCTATACTTATAGGTCTTATAGAAGGTATTATCTACCTAACAAAGTCAGATGAAGAATTTTACCACACTTACCAATTAAACAAAAAAGCTTGGTTTTAATCAGCTGATATTAAACATTATAAGACCTTAAATGTTAAGTTTAAGGTCTTTTTTTGTGAACCAATTTTAATGGACTTAACTTTGCGTTAACATTGCACATAGCAATTGTTGTTTTTAATTACACATGGCATTAAAAATACTAGTATTAAGTACGACTAATTCAACTTTGGGACCTATGGCTCAAGGGTTTTTAGATTACTATAGTTCTAAGAAAACTCAGGTTATAAGCGCTGGATTAGAACCACAACCTGCTCATAAAATGGCTGTTAAGGTTATGGATTCACTGGGTATACCTGTAGAACAATCTCGAAGAAACTTTAGTGACGTAGAAGATATTACCTTTGATTATATTATTACTTTTTCAAAAAAAGCTAACGAGTTAGCTCTTGCAAAAAGTAAAAAGGCACAAATTTTTCATTTAGAGATGGATAATCTAGACAGTGCAACTGGCACAGAAAAAGAAATTAAAAAAGCCTTCAAATCTAGCCGCCAAGAACTACAAGATTACTGTATAGAGTTTGCAGATAAGTATCTTCAAAAGAAAAAATAACCTTTTCTAGGAATTTTATTCCTTTAATTTATACTCTAAAGGTAACATTCCTGAAACCTTTAATTTTGAAATGAAACCGCCTGTTTTGAGCACTTCATAATTCAGAACATTCCCAGATTCTGAAATAATTAATTTAGGATTATCTAAAAAGATTATAGATTGAAAACCATCAGCATCCATAATTTCATATTTTTTCTCTCTAAAATCTACAATGAAGCCACCGGATACTTTCTTGCTGCGAATGTGATTTTTTACTGCAACCTTTTTCCTATTTAATATTAAATGATATCCTTCTTCTTCTAATGCTTCTTCAGCTATAAGTTTAAAAAGTCTTATTTCAGATACTTTATATGCTCTCTTGCGATTACGTCTAACCCAACTTTTTTTTGCTTTCTTTTCATCCAGTTCTTGAAAAAAAGCACTTCCCACAAAAGAAGATGATATCAAACGATGTGTAGGCACCTGAAAATCTCCTGACACTTTCATGTTTTCAAGACTTATTTTTTCAAACATTATTTCAAAATCTCTCAAATCATAAGTTACTAGGTAACTGAGGTCTTTGTTTTCAATTATTATAGGTTCTTCAGCATAAGCAGTCATTTTATTTGTAACTGGATTAAATCGTAAACGAACTTTATCAAGATTTAAAATCTTGCATTTTTCTGCAATCTTAGTAGTTCCTATAAATTGTTTTATAAAAAACTTTTCTTTCTTCTCTCGACTCCAGGGATCTGGATTTAGGTAAACCGCCGGTAGTTCACCTACTTTAGGCTTTAGTTTTATGTTAGAAAAATCTACTTGTAAAGGATTTTGAAATGTTTGGGTGTCGTATCCTAGTAAGCTAATGGTTAACGTGCTTTGGGAGTTGTCATAATATGGTAATTCAAAGTTTCCATCTAGGTCTGTAATAGTGCCTTTAGAAGTGCCAGAAAAGTAGATGTTTACTGAAGGTAATACTTCATTTGTTTGTGCATCTACTATTTTACCTTTAATGACTTGAGCTTTTGAGAGAAAACTCATCAAAAAAACAAACAGAATAAAGATTTTTTTCATGATAATCTTTTAAAATAAGAATTGTATTTAAGGAATACTTATGCATTTAATAAAGACCTTTCAACGATCTAAATTAATGCGCTTAAAAGTCTCTGACCAATAGCTTTATTCTACTTTTTCTAAATTTTACTCTTCGCTATCTTCTTGTTGCGAAAAATACTTAGATTCCATCTCTGCCTGAAATTCTTCCATAACTGGCTTTACAGTACTTTCAGGAAGATCTGCAATGCGTATATACATTAAACCATCGACAGCATTATTAAATAATGGATCAACATTGAATGCAACTACTTTTGCATTTTGCTTTACATATTTCTTAATTAATACTGGAAGACGTAATTCATTAGGCTCTAACTCGTCTATAATTTTATCAAACTTATTGAGATCTGCTGCACTTTCATCAAAGATAAAATCCTTATCTGCATCTTCTAGTTTTACCTTAAAGTCTTGTTTAGGCGTAATATACTGAGCGATGTATGGATCATAATAATTGCTCTTCATAAACTCAATCATCAATGATTTAGAAAAATTAGAGAACTTATTACTTATACTCACTCCACCTATTAGATATTTATGTTCTGGAAATCTAAGTGTACAATGCACAATACCTTTCCATAATAAGAATAATGGCATAGGTTTTTGCTGGTATTCTTTAATGATAAAAGCGCGCCCCATTTCTATGGATTCACTCATCATTTTATGAAGTTCAGGCTCAAATTTGAATAGTTCGTTTAAATAAAAACCATCTAGACCGTAGGCCTTACTTATCTGGCTTCCCATTCCCATACGGTATGCTCCTGCAATACAATTTGCGTCTCGATCCCATAAGAACATTTGATGATAATAGTTATCATAGCGATCAAGATCAGTAGATTGATTTGTCCCTTCACCTATAGCTCTAAAGGTGATTTCTCTTAATCTACCTAATTCTTTCAGAACATTAGGAATGTGTTCTTTTTGAGAAAGAAAGACTTCATAATTTTTAGATTCTAGTAAACGCTTATCTCCCATTTCTCTTAGCGCATTCACCTCTTTAATGAGCGATTGTTTATCGGTAGTTGCAACTATTTTCTTAGGCGCTTTTGGAATTTTAATTGTTTTAGGAAGATCGCTTAGCTTTTTAACCTCTTTATCATATGGCTTAGAAAGCATGTATGTTTTTTTACGTAAGAAATCTGTAAAATCTTCAAGGGATTCATGTTCTTTTTGAGCCTTTACTGAGATAGGGTTTCCTATCCTAACTTTTATAACACGATGTTTTTGAGAAAGCAGCTCTGATGGCAACTTTGCTGTTCTAAAAACATCATTAATTTTTGCTAACCTATAAAACATGCGGCTATTTTTTGCATGAAAATAGATAGGTATAACAGGAACTTCAGCTCTTTGAATTAGTTTCATAGCACTTTCCTCCCATTTTTTATCTACCACAAGTTTTCCATCTCTATAGGTAGAAACTTCACCTGCAGGAAAAACTCCTAAAGGAAAATCGTTTTTTAAATGTCTAATTGCCTGCATAAATCCTGCAGTGCTGGACTTGACATCTTTACGATCTTCAAAAGGATTTACCGGCATGATAAATGGTTTTAAAGGCTCGATACGATGAAGTAAAAAATTTGCTATTATTTTATAATCTGGACGTCTTTCAAGAAGTAATTTCAGCAATAATATACCGTCGATACCACCTAATGGATGATTTGAAATCGTAATAAATGCATTTGATTTAGGAATACGTCTTAAATCTTCTTCAGGAATTTCAAACTCT
>CAZBCH010000076.1:0-5482 GCA_964490235.1 uncultured Flavobacteriaceae bacterium
TTCTTTTACATCATCAATACTCGCTGGTTGATCAGAATATCCGTGAGCATACTCAAATGGTGAGGCTAAAGGAAAAGCCAGCGGAAAAGTTGAGGCTCCATCGATTAAAAAATAATTAGTAAATGCTATAGGAAATGAACTTTGATCTACAGTACCAAAAAAATCTCCCGCGGTATTATTCATATTACTAGGTATCTCTGCAAACCACCATCCAGTCTCATTGGTCATAACTGAAAACATGTTTCCATTTTGATCACTTAAGTTTATGATAGCGCCTGAAATAGATGTATCTGTTCCTTGCGTGTAGGCTCCATCACCATCATCATCTATATAGATAACTCCTATTCTTTGTGGAGTAGCTATTTGATAATCAGAAAAGCCGTCATCTACTCGATTACCTTGAAAATCAATTCCGTCAGATAGTTCAGTGATAGTGTTACCGTTCAAAATACCACTCACACTTGCTTGAGTAGAACCTAAAAAAGGAATTGAACCATTAAATCGGTCTCCAGATATGGCGATTTTTCCAGTGACTGTTATGGTTGCACCAGGAGCAAGAATTGAAGGGTTTAATGTCCATACAGGATTTATTGCGTCTGTATGATTAATGGTAAGGCTATTGATCGTATTACTAGAAATATTGGTTATTGTATAAGTTAAGTCTGCATAGCCACCAACTTTACCGACAGTTACATCCATATCAAAATCAAGTTCATTTTGAGCTGTAGTAATCACAGTAAATAAGGTAAATAGCAGTAAGTGAGAAAGTTTCATGTTGGTTATTTTTTATAAAAATACTAATTTGTTTACAGGAAGCAATTTTGTGCTTTTTAATTGTAATTTTAAATAGAATTAATTGTTTTTTCTCGCTTTCGCGAAAGCGGAACAACCACTATCTTTATCACTAATTTTTAAAACTAAAATGTCAGTCTGAGCCTGTCGAAGACGATATTTAAATATACATCATTTAATGTCAAATTCTATCCTACTGCAAGTCGATAACGGTGTTGCAACCATAACTTTAAACAGACCGCAAGTCTTCAATTCTTTTAATCGAGAGATGGCATTTGCTATGCAAGATGCGTTAGATCAATGTGCGGCTAAAGATGAAGTGAGAGCCGTGATGATCGTAGGAGAAGGAAAAGCTTTCTGTGCAGGACAGGACATTCAAGAAATTACAAATCCAGATTTGAACCCAGGTTTTAAAGCGATACTGGATGATCATTATAATCCAATTGTATTAAAAATCAGAAACCTTGAAAAACCTGTGGTTGCTGCCGTTAATGGAGTAGCCGCTGGTGCAGGAGCAAATATTGCCTTATGTTGTGATGTAGTAATTGCAACAGAAAGTGCTGCTTTTATCCAAGCTTTTTCTAAAATAGGATTAATTCCAGATAGTGCCGGTACCTTCTTTTTACCTAGGCTCATAGGTTTTGGAAAAGCAAGTGCTACAATGATGCTGGCTGATAAAATTACAGCACCAGAAGCTGACCAAATGGGAATGATCTATAAAGCCGTTCCTGATGCAGATTTTCTTGAAACCGCTCAAAAAACCGCTCAAAAACTAGCATCATTACCTACCGTGGCACTAGCCAACACTAAGAAAGCATTGAATCAATCGTATTACAATACGGTAGAAGAGCAACTAGCTCTTGAGTCAAAACTTCAAATAGAAAGTGCATCCACAGAAGATTATGCTGAAGGTGTAGCGAGTTTTATGGAAAAACGTAAGCCTGTATTTAAAGGAAAGTAATTTTAAGCAACCTCTGCTTTTTCATAATCATTTTTTGATCCAGATATATAAAGTACAGTGGCTCCTATTGCTCCACTTACTAGACTTCCTATAAGTATGCCTATTTTGGCACTATCCACATATTGAGGCGTTTCATAAAAGGCGAGAGTAGCAATAAAAATAGACATGGTAAAACCTACTCCTGCAATAAAGGAGGCTCCTATTATATGACGTTTTGTGATTCCGGTTGGGATTTGAACTAGCTTTAATTTTTGAGCTAATAATACTATAGTACTTATACCTATACTATTTCCTAAAACTAGACAAATAGAAAGATTCATTATAAGAGTCCATTCTAGAGGGACGTCACTAGACAGCGCTACACCAGCATTTGCAAGGGCAAAAACAGGAATAATAAAATATGCCACCCAATCGTGTAGACGATTCTCGAGACTTTGTAATGGGGATTGATACTTTTCTGTTAGGTCCTCTAATTGATCTATATTTTTTATTTGTTCAGAGGTAAGTAATACCGCTTGTGGGCTAGAGTTTGAATAAATCTTATCAGTCAGACTTTTAAGTTGCTCTATAAAGCCAGTTCCTTTAATCTTACGATGCATAGGAACAGCAAATGCCATTAAAATTCCAGCTAGTGTAGGGTGAATTCCAGCTTTAAGGAATAAAACCCAAGCTATAATTCCAGCAAATATGTTGATGTATTTTGAGTAGCGTACTTTAAGAGAAAATAGAGTTACAGATCCTATAAGTACAAGTGCATACATGAGTAAATCCAGTTGCAAAGAAGTAGAGTAAAATATAGCAATAACGAGCACAGCACCTATATCATCTACAATAGCAAATGCTGTTAAAAATACTTTTAAAGCTAGCGGTACACGTTTCCCTAGCGCTTTGAGAATGGCTAGTGAGAAAGCAATATCAGTTGCCATAGGAATTCCCCAGCCACTTTGCGTTTCTGGATTATTATTGAGAATGAAAAATAATAACACGGGAACACTCATTCCTCCTAAGGCACCAAAAAAAGGAAATAATGCTTTTTTGGTAGAGTTTAGTTCGCCTACTAAAACTTCTCTCTTGATTTCTAATCCTATAAGGAAAAAGAATATGGCCATAAAACCATCATTAATCCATAATATCAATGGTTTTTTAAGGCTGAAAAAGTCAGAACTGAAACCTATTTCAAAATTAAGAAAAGTCTCATAACTACTGTAAAAAGAACTATTAGCCCAGATCAATGCTATAATTGTAGCAATAGCAAGTAGAATACCACTAAAAGATTCTAATTGAACAAATTTCTGGAAAGGAGTGAGTAATTTTTTAGTCATTTGGCTGCATTTGTAACAGCTAAGATATTTATTATATGCGATGTCAATTCTTAAAAAGTATTAAAAAAGCAGGTCTTCGATAATCCATATCTTTGACAGATATCAGATAATTGCTTTTTGATTTGCGAATCTTGATTTTTGATTTGCGATTTTTGATTTGGGAATTGTTATTAAAAAAGTGGAAGTATGAAAGCACAAGATTTAGAAGACCGATTAATCAATTTTGCGGTTTCAATAATTAAAGCATGTAAATATCTAGATAAAAGTTATGCTTCTGAACATTTATCGAAACAATTAATACGTTCTTCAACTTCCGTAGCTCTTAATTATGGAGAAGCGCGAGGCGGAGAATCTACAAGAGATTATCTTCATAAAATGAAAATTTCTCTAAAAGAACTGAGAGAAAGTTATATCAATCTTAAAATTATTAAAGGAGCTGAATTAATGAGTAAACTTGAACTTTTAGATAGATTGCTAGACGAAAACAACCAATTGATTTCGATTTTTGTAGTCAGCATTAAGAACACCAAGACAACATAAATCAAAAATCTAATATCAAATATCATATAGGTGGAATATCAAAAATCAAATATCAAAAATCAAGATTCTCATATCTCTAAAGTAGGAGTCATAGGAGCAGGAACAATGGGAAGTGGAATTGCTCAAGTAGCTGCCACTGCTGGTTGTAAAGTAAAACTGTTTGATGTTAATCAGGCGCAACTAGATAAAGCACAAGCTGCTCTAGAAAAGATAATGAACCGACTTGTCGAGAAAGGTAGAATAGATACTGCTGAGAAAAGTCGCATTCAATCTAATATCACTTATGTTAGTACGGTAAAGGATCTAGCTGACTCTGATTTAACTATCGAGGCGATTGTTGAAAATCTAGATATTAAGAAAAAGGTGTTTCAAGAACTAGAATCTCACGTGTCTGACAGCTGTATTATAGCTTCAAACACTTCTAGTCTAAGCATCGCTAGTATTGCTGCATCACTCGATAAACCAGAGCGTTGCATAGGAATTCACTTTTTTAATCCAGCGCCATTAATGAAGCTTGTTGAGGTAATTCCTGCCGTACAAACTGCTCAAAACGTTATAGATACTTGTGTGGCTACTATCGAGAATTGGAAAAAAGTAGTTGCCGTAGCAAAGGATACTCCAGGTTTTATTGTCAATCGTGTGGCGCGACCGTTTTACAGTGAATCGTTGCGTATTTATGAAGAAGGAATGGCGAGTTTTGCCACGATAGACTATGCCTTGAAAGGACTTGGTTTTAAAATGGGACCTTTTGAATTGATGGATTATATAGGTCACGATGTGAATTATGTGGTGACCGAGACTGTTTTTGCTGCCTTCTATTTTGATCCTCGTTACAAGCCATCTTTAACTCAAAAACGATTGATGGAAGCTGGCTGGCTAGGTCGTAAATCAGGTAGAGGATTTTATGATTATGTAAATGTGGATAGTGAGCACGCTTTCGCGAAAGCGGACCCAGTAAAATCACCTGAACTTATAAAAGAAATTCAAGATCGTGTACTAGTCATGTTAATCAATGAGGCGGCAGATGCCTTATTTCTAAACATAGCAACGGCACAAGGAATAGATAGCGCGATGACCAAAGGCGTGAATTATCCAAAAGGATTACTCGCCTGGGCAAACGAAAAAGGAATAGAATGGTGTGTAAACGGACTGGACGCGATGTATGATTTGTACCGAGAAGATCGCTACAGATGCTCGCCGATTTTACGTAAGATGAATGCTGCTGGAACTAAATTCTCGCTGTAATGAGATATGTCGCTTTATTGCGTGGTGTTAATGTTAGTGGTAAGAATAAATTACCAATGGCACTTTTAAGAGAAGCTCTTAAAGCAACTCCATTTTGTGACGCGACCACTTATATACAATCTGGTAATATTGTTTTTAATGCCGATTTAGATATAACTACTTGTGAGCAGATTATTGCAGATTTATTGAAAGCAGAATTTGATTTAAATGTTCCTGTAATTGTGCGTGAACAATCTGCGATTAAAGATATACTAAAAGTAAACCCTTTTGAAACGAGAACTATTGAGAATTCTATATTCATGAGTTTTGGTTTTTTAAATGAATGTCCTGCTAAAGAGAAAGTAACCGTTACGGAAGAATTTTCAAATGATGAGGAAACTTTTAAAATAATAGATGATATTATTTATTTCTATTGTGGGGTAGGTTTTGGTAAGACTAAAATGACTAATGCATGGTTTGAAAAGAAACTAGGTGTGACATCAACAATGAGAAACTATAATACAACTCTAAAACTTGCTGAATTATAATTATGGACGGAAAAAAGATTCCAGCAAAAATGCTTTCACTTGATCCATATTCTACATGGTTAGGTATTGAAATCCTTTCTGTAGAAATAGGTTGT